>QHUV01000001.1 GCA_003222065.1 Gemmatimonadota bacterium
TCGCGCTGTTTCAGCGCAACGTGAGACTCGACATCGAGCATGGCGCCGATGCGGCCACGGCGGCACAGACTCGGGCGCGCGGCGCGGTCCTGCACGGCGGCCGATCATCGTAGCACTCGATCACCAAGCGAGACCACGGTTCGCGACAACGCCGGGTCACTGGACCGCGGCTGCGGGACTCCGCTACACTTCCTGTCTCTCAGCCGACGGCCATTGATGAGAGCCTCACGAGTCAATCGCGACAGCCTGCGAACCGCCTGATGCGCCACCTGCTCGCCGCGCTGCTGCTGGTTACGGCGTGTGTGCCTCCGTCAGGCCCGCCGAAGTCTCCCCCTTTACGAAGTCAGTACCCGGGAAACCTGGCGCAAGCGCGACCGAAGACGCGCGCCGAACGCACGAACTTCACCGAGACGTCGCACTACGCGGACGTCGTCCAGTTCATCGACTCGCTGCGCGTGCTCGGCGCCAAGATCGAGGTCGGGGCAATCGGCAAGACAACGGAGGGACGCGACATTCCATTCGTCGTCGCGTCGCGACCACTCGTCAAGACGCCTATCGAGGCGAAGCGACTGCGGCGGCCGATCGTGTATGTGCAAGCGAACATCCACGCCGGAGAGGTCGAGGGAAAGGAGGCACTGCAGGCCATGCTTCGTGACTTGCTGTTCGACGATCACGCGAATGTGCTCGATTCGATCATCCTCATTGCCGTGCCGATTTACAATGCTGATGGCAACGAGCGCTTCGCCCCGCAGGAGCGCAATCGTACCGAGCAGAACGGACCAGTACTCGTCGGGACGCGTGCCAACGCGCAGGGACTCGACCTCAATCGCGATTACGTCAAGGCTGAAGCGCCGGAAACGGTTGCCTCGTTGGCAATGTTCCGCGCTTGGGATCCGGACGTCTTCGTTGATCTCCACACGACGGATGGCAGCTATCACGGCTACGCGCTGACCTATGCGGCGTCGCTGAATCCCGCGGCGATGTTCACGACACCGTACACGCGAGACACGTTGCTCGTGGAGTTACGGAAGCGGATGCAGGAGCGCCACGACTTTGCCGTATTCGACTACGGCAATTTCCCTCGTGAGCAGGGTGCGCCGACGGCGTGGGAGACGTACGACGCTCGTCCGCGATTCGGCACGAACTACTACGGCTTGCGCGGCCGCATCTCCGTGTTGAGCGAAGCGTACTCGCATGATCCGTTCGCGCGCCGCGTCGCCGCGACCTACGATTTCGTGAGTGAGCTTCTCTCGTTCGTTGCCAGTGACGCCGACGGCGTCGTGGAGCTCGCGCGCGAGGCGGACAATCGGACGACGGGGTGGGGCAATGACCCCCGCTCGGCACGCCAGATACCAATTCGATCATCGATTGCGTCGGTGCGCTCCGGCCCGATTCGCGTCGAGGAGACCGCGCATCTGGACGACACCGTTCGCTACGAGGCCGGGTTGGCGCGAGGCGTCAAGCGCACCGGCGCCGTGCATTCGGTCGACATGCCCATCTACGATCGGTTCACGCCCACGCTCTCGGTTCCGGTGCCGTACGCCTATGCCTTCGCGCGCGACGTCGCCGATTCTATCGCGAGGCGGCTCGTTATGCACGGCGTCCTCGTCGATCAGCTCGACCAGCCGCTGGATGCTAGCGTCGCCACGTTCACGATCGACTCCAGCAGCACCGCGTCCCAGCAATTTCAGAAACACAACGAGCGGCATCTCGTTGGCTCGTGGGGCGCGCCGGCGACGCGTTCGCTCCCGGCCGGCACTTTTGTCGTGCGGCTTGGGCAACCGCTCGGCATTCTCGCGATGTATCTGCTCGAGCCCGCGAGCGACGATGGATTCGTCGACTGGAACATCCTCGATCCATGGGCGAGCGAGCACACCTTTCCAGTGGTGCGCATCGTGCAACCTGTACCGGCGCGTTTGCGACCCGCTCCCTGATGCTGCGTTCCGCGCTTCTTTATCTCTCCAGTCAGCCGCGCGTCTTTCAGTTCGTGCGGAACAACAGTCTCGCCAAGCGCTTTGCGAGCCGTTTCGTCGCCGGCGAGACACTCGACGAGGCGCTCAACGCGGTGCGCGCACTGAATGGTCGCGGTATTCGCGCGTCCCTCGATCTGCTCGGTGAGAGCGTCACCAATGAGCGCGAGGCGCGTGGCACGCGTGACTCGTATCTCGAAATCCTCGATCGCATCCATGCGCAGCGATTGGAGGCAAACGTCTCCGTGAAGCTCACCGCCATGGGGCTCGACATCTCGGAAGAGCTGTGCGTCGGCTTGATGCAAGAGGTGCTTGCTCGCGCTCAGCAGTATGCGACGTTCGTCCGTGTCGATATGGAGTCGAGCGAATACACGGATCGCACGCTTCATCTGTTCGAACATCGTCTGTATCCCCTTTTTCGCAATCATGTCGGCATCGTGCTGCAGAGCTACCTGTACCGCACGTTTACCGATGTCGAGTACGCGATTCAGCTCGGCTGCCGCGTGCGGCTATGCAAAGGCGCCTACAAGGAGCCGGCGAGCGTTGCCTATCCGGACAAGAAAGACGTGGACGCCAATTACGTGAAGTGCATGCACGCGCTGCTGCGGCATGGCAACTTTCCGGGAATTGCGACCCACGATCCGGCGATCATCAACGAAGCCAAGCGGTTCGCCCGCGAGAACGACATCGCGTCGAACCGCTTCGAGTTTCAGATGCTCTATGGCGTGCGCCGCGACTTGCAGGAGCGCCTCGTTAGGGAAGGCTACGGCATGCGCGTGTACGTTCCATTTGGTACACAATGGTATCCGTACCTCATGCGGCGACTCGCCGAGCGTCCGGCGAACGTCGCGTTTATCACCGGCAATGTGTTGCGGGAGATGGTGAGCCATGGCAATCATCGGCCTGCCTAACGTGTCTGTCTTGCGGGACCGCCTATCATCGTTCGATGGCTCGCTTTCAACCGCCCGATCACACCAAGGGTGACGCGAACACCCTCGGCGGCTACATGGCCGTGCACGACCGCCCGGCGGCTTTCGAGGGCGGCGACGGCTTCTCGTACAGCGCCGAGATCGTGACCGACCACACTGGCGAGCCGGCGGCACCGTACGCCGCCTATCTGCTTTTCGTGCGCTGGGCAC
This sequence comes from Gemmatimonadota bacterium, assembly GCA_003222065.1. Lineage (GTDB taxonomy): Bacteria > Gemmatimonadota > Gemmatimonadetes > Gemmatimonadales > Gemmatimonadaceae > AG2. The sequence continues at coordinate 3,110 of QHUV01000001.1, forward strand.
GCATCGGCGCGCAATCGCCGGAGGGTCACCTGGAGACGGACTACCTCGCGACGGCGACGACGGAGGCAAGCGCGCGCGCCGCTGTCGGTTCCTGGAAGCTTTCGGCTGTCAAGGCGGCGCTCGACGATTTGATCGCGGCTCAGCGTGGCGCGCCATCACGCCGCCGCTGGTGGGACGCGATGCGCGGCGAAGGCGGCGGCGAGAGCGCCGAGTGACCGAGGCCGGCGTCGCGTCGGCGCACGACAGCGCGGCACGCACCCGGCGCGGCGTCGTGCTGAGCGGAACCGGCGGAAGCTGGCGCGTGCGTCTCGTCGACGACGCGTCCGTCGTCGACGCGACGCTGCGTGGTCGCTTGAAGCGTGACCCCTCAAGTGACGCGACGCGTCGCGAGGATCGATTGAAGCTGGCGGTCGGCGACGAAGTGATCGTCGAGCCGGATGCGCGCGGCGACCGGTGGGCCATCTGCGACATATTGCCGCGGCGCTCGCGTCTGGCGCGTCGAGCCCCCGGCGGCGCGTACGGCGAGCGCATCGTCGCCGCCAATGTCGATCAGGTGGTCGTCGTCTTCGCCGCCGCCCGCCCCGAGCCGCACCCGCGAATGCTCGACCGATTTCTCGTCATCGCCGAAGCCAACGCGCTCGCCGCGCACATCATCGTCAACAAGATCGACCTCGTGACCGAGCGCGACGCGCAGGATCGCTTTGCGCCGTACGTGCGCGCCGGCTATCCGGTCCACTTCACCAGCACCAAGCGCGGCGACGGCCTGGCCGCGGTTCGAGCCATGCTCGACGGACGCGTGTCCGTCCTCACCGGTCCGTCAGGGGTCGGCAAGTCGTCGCTGCTCAACGCGCTCTTTCCCGGCCTTGGGCTGCGCGTCGGCGAGATCAGCGAATCGGTCAACAAGGGGCGCCATACGACGGTCGGCGCCACGATGATCCCATTGCCTAACGAGGCGGCGGGGTTCGTCGTCGACACGCCGGGATTGCGGGAAGTCGGCATGTGGGCGCTCTCCGCGGAGCACCTCGACGCCTACTTCCCCGAGCTGCGACCCTTTGTCCCGCAATGCCGCTTCACAGATTGCACGCATACAGTGGAACCAGGGTGCGCGGTGAAAGACGCCGTCGCGCGCGGCGACGTCAGTGGCGAGCGCTTCGCGAGTTATTTGAAACTTCGCGATGAGTTGGAGGAGACAGACTTTCAATAACCAGACCCGCGTGCTCCGCGGTTACAAATGACGGGCGCTACGCCTTCAGGTCCACGAATCGCCATTCTTCCCGATAGCGTGTGATGCCGAGCGTGCGGGCCATCAGCTCACCCACGACGGCGGCAACGTGGTCGCGGTGCTCCTCTTCATCCATGCCGTCCTGCGATGCCGTCGCCGACGCCACGAAGTCGATCACCGCGCCCGGTGTGTCGAGCTGCTCGGTGTCTTCGATGGAGACGCCGAACTCCTCCTCGACGCTCGCAAAAAACTCGTCGAGGGCCCAGCTCATGGCCAGTTCTCGTCAGGCAGTGCGCCCCTCGCATGAAGGGAAATCGGATCACGGACGGGCTGGAATATAACCGGCCTCTGCCTCGGCTCGGACGCAGCGCACGTCGTCGCTGGCCCAAGCGTGGTACGCGTTCGTCAAGCCGCCGTGAAGGAGTATATTGGGGTACAGATGAGCACGAGACGGAAGCCCACCGATCCAGCCGCCTCGGCGGAGCCCGCGCGACCTAGAAAGGGACCTCGTTCGTCCACGCGCGTGAAAGGGCACTCCAGCATCGCCGACGCCGCGCCAATCGACGCGCCGCACGGGTCGCGCCCCGATCAAGTATACGCGCGACTGCGGGAGCTGATCGTCGGCGGGCTTCTCGCGCCTGGAAATCGGATCGTCGAAACCGAAATCGCCAGCCGGCTTGGCGTCAGTCGCACGCCCGTGCGCGAGGCGCTGCAGCGCCTACTGCAGGAAGGCTACGTCATCGACACGTTAGGTGCACAGCAATCGCGGCTCACCGTGGCGCCCCTCACGCGCGACGACGTGCGCGAGTTGCTGACGGTGGTGGGCGCGCTGGAGGGTATCGCCGCGCAACACGCTGCCTCGCAGCGGCCCGACGTGCGCGCCACACTCGCCAAGGACCTGCGTGACGCGAACGCGGAGTTCCATCGCGCTGGCCGCGCGTCGCCGATCGATCACGAGGCGCTTCACGATGCGGACGAGCGCTTCCACCGTCGCATCGTCGAGTCAGGGGCGGGGCCGCGGTTGCTAGCGCTTTATCACGCGGTGAAGCCGCAGGCGGAGCGGTACATCCGCATGTACATCAGCATGCTCGGCGACATCCGCACCTCGGTCGCCGAGCACGAGATCATCATCGCCGCGATCGCGGAAGGCCGTCGCGATGACGCCGAGCTTGCCGTAGAGACAAACTGGCGGCATGCGGCCGATCGCCTGAGCCGCGTCATCGAGCTGGCTGGCGAGCGCGGTGCGTGGTGACGGTCGAGAAGCACCGTCGTATCTTGCTGGCTGACGCCGACGCCTTCTTCGTCGCCGTCGCGCGCCTCGTCGATCCGGATGGCGCCGGACGTGAGCCTTTACTCATCGTCGGCGGAACGCGTGAGAGTCGCGGTGTCGTCTGCTCGGCGTCGTACGAGACGCGCAAGTACGGTGTCCGTTCGGCGATGCCGATCTCGCGCGCCCTGCGACTCTGCCCGAAGGCGGTATGCGTTCCCGTGCCGCGCAAGGCATGCTCGGCGAAGCACAAGGAGATTCGCGCCGTGCTCGAGCGGCACGCCCCCGCGGTAGAAGGCGCGAGCATCGACGAATGGTATCTCGATCTGGGCGGGACCGAGGCACTTTATCGTAATGAATCGCTCGCGGACACGGCGATGCGAATACGTCGTGACGTCATTCGCGAAGCCGGCCTGTCCGTCTCATTTGGCGGCGGCACCTCGAAGCTCATTGCGAAGCTCGCCGTCGAGCATGCCAAGCCGCGGCCCGGCAATCTCGCGACCGGCGTGCACGTCGTACCGGCGGGAGGCGAAGACGGCTTCATGCACGGCATCAAGCTCGCCGAGATCCCGCTCATCGGACCGCGATTCCAGGAGCGACTCGGCCGCCTCGGCATGCGGACGGTGCCGGACGTCCTCCAGTACGACGAGGCGACACTCGCGCAGTGGTTAGGCAAGCGCGAGGCCGCTTGGCTCTGCGATCGCGTACGTGGCATCGATGGCGGTCACGTCGAGTCGCACCTCGACGCGAAGAGCATCAGCCGCGACGAGACCTTTCCGACCGACATCGACGACGACGACGAGCTCGGGCGGGAGCTCCTCGCCCTGCTCACGCGCGCCGCGGCCGACTTGCGTGGCGATGGCATGGCCGCGCGCACCGTTCGCGTGAAGATTCGCGATTGGGATTTTCGCACTCGTCAGGCAAGCCGCACCCTGGATCACCCGGTCATTGCCGACCGGATCTTGCTGACGGTGGCGCAGACGCTTCTCCGGCGGTTGCGCGCGGCGCGCCGCGTCCCGGCGCGCCTGCTCGGCGTTGCCCTGTCCTCCCTTGCCACCGACTCGACGGCTGATCAGCTCACGCTTTTCGAAGCGCTCGATAACCGTCTCGTCGAGACCGATCGCGATCGCAGCGTTGCGCGGGTGGTCGATCGTGTGCGCGCCAGATTCGGCGACAAGGGGATTCTGCCCGGGGGGCTCGTTTGAGTGGCTACGCCGACGTCGTCATTGGTTCGTTGCGCCGCGGCTGGTACAGCCTGAGCACGGACGAACACCGACAACTGCAACACGGACTCACGCGGACAAAGAAGAGCGACAGCCCTCCACGAACAGCTTTGGTTCTTGTCCGTGTCTGTCCGTGTCTGTCCGTGTCTGTCCGTGCGTGTCCGTGTTCGTCCGCGCTCACGCTGTTGACCCGGATTACGGATTCTCGGACCCCGTTCCCGCCGGCTTTTCCTGCACGGGATGTCTCGGTGCGGGCACGGGCGAGCCAGCCTGCATCACCGGTGCAGCCTCCACCGGCTTTGGCGTTAGGCGCGCGGTGATCAGATACTTGAGCGGGTCGACCGGCTCGCCGCGCACGCGCACTTCGAAATGCACGTGGGGTGCCGTCGAGAGACCGGACGACCCGACGGCCGCGATCAGATCGCCGAACGACACGAAGTCGCCGACGCGGACTTTCACGGCGCTACAGTGTGCATAGCGACTCGTGACGCCGTTACCGTGGTCGAGCTCGACCATCAAGCCGTCGCCGAGCTTCCGGCCGACGAATGACACCTTTCCCGCCGCCGGCGCGGTGATGTTCGACCCGTATGGCGCCGAAACGTCCACACCCTTGTGCGGCCGGAAGAGGCGGAGGATTGGATGCCAGCGCGACCGCGAGAAGCGACTCGTGATGACGCCACTGGCCGGAAGCGTGATCCCGCGCGCAGGGCGCGCCAATCCGACTTCCGTCGTCCGGGCATGCGCCAGCCCGTTCTTGACGTTATGCACCGTGCCGCCCTCGGTGTCCGACTCTGGCGCATCGAGATCGGCAACGGTCTGCAGCGAATCAGTGAGGGCCAGAATCATCTGATGCGCGTCAGCCAACTCGTCGGCGGTCGCGGTGACCTGCAACGAATCGCTCAGCACGACGACGCCGAGTCCGGCGATTGTCAGCGTGCAAAGACCGATGATTGCGAGGGCGGCACGTACATGTCGCCGCCGAATGTGCACCGCGCGCGTTTTGCGCAGTGGATTCGGCGGGACAATGAGGATCGTCCATCCGGTGCGTCGTTCTGGTCGTTGCTTCGTCGCCATCGACCTGTGCTACGCTTCCGAGGCCGCGAGCGCGGTCGCTGGCGTCGGCAGCGGCGCGCGCGTCTTCGACTTCGCGGGCCGCTCCTTCGCGCTCGGCGCTGGCGTCACGGTGAGGCGTCCCTGCACGACGCATCCTTCCTGAATCATGATCGCGCCGGCGTCGATGTCGCCGGTGACGACCGCGCTTGGCTGCAGTTCGATGCGTGTCGTCGCCGTGACGTTGCCCTGCACGGAGCCGCCCACGATCACCTCGCGCGCCGAGATGTCGCCGACAACGGTCGCGCCGGTGCCGATGACGACGATATCAGCGCGACGAATCGAGCCGTCGAGCCGGCCATCGACACGCAGCGTTCCCTCCGTCTCGATGTCGCCACGAACGGTGAGCTGCGCGTCGAGTACCGAGTATCCGGCACCAGTCGCTGGAAGATTGGAAGGATCTTGTCGGCGTTTGAAAATGCTCATCGAAGGTCCCGCGCGGTGAAGGGTGAAGCGATGAAACTCCGCGGACGAAAAGGAGAGCGACGCGGGCTTCGCCGTTCGACTCGCGAACTGGTGCGTCCGGCGCGTCACGCTCTGTTCAGAGGACGATCACGCGTACCGGATAATTACAGTGAATTGCGTCGCGTTCGACGCTGTAATTACTCTATGTGAAACGACAATTCGTGACGCCTCTATAGTCGCGTGTCGTGAAATGCGACGGCGGTGATCGTTCGCACATTTCGTCTGCCTCAATGCACTCGTGCGTTGAGTCACGGCGACTTCTCGCGCGGGTCATTTGTCCGCGCCACATTTCTTCGACACCGCGACGCGCGATTTCGATGCCTCGTATTCGCCGACGAGGGCATTCATCTTCAGTTCCAGTATCGGCCGCTCCACCGTCACGAACACGTTCTTTCGCGAACTCCGCCATCATGTCATACGACCATCTATTGATTGTCACCTCGAGCACCGGCGTACGCACGATCACGCTGCACAGACCCGAGCGGCTGAACGCCGTGAATCCACGTCTCGCCGAGGAGTTGCCGCGCGCGATCGACGACGCGGCACGGGATGACGCGGTGCGCGTCGTCGTGATTACCGGCGCGGGACGCGGCTTCTGTTCGGGGCTCGATTTGTCCGAGCCGCCGCGGTTGCCGGAAGGCGACCTCCGCGCGCGTCTCGATCCATTGGCGTGGGTCGGCCGATGGGTGCTCACCGCGGTGCAGTGTGAGAAACCTCTCATCGCCGCGATCAATGGGTCCGCCGCCGGTGCTGGGTTCGGCCTTGCCCTGGCGTGCGACGTTCGGCTTCTCGCGCGCGGCGCGCGTGTGACTGCCGGTTACGTTCGGCGCGGCCTCAGTCCGGACGCCGGCGTGAGCTACATGCTCCCGCGATTGGTCGGTCTCTCACGAGCGAGCGAGATCTTGCTTACGGGCCGCGACGTCGACGCCGACGAGGCACAACGCATTGGACTGGTCGCCGCGGTCTTCGATGACGCGACGTTCGCCGCCGCCGCGCTCGCGTACGCGGAGCGCCTGGCGAGCGGACCACCCATCGCCTTCGCCCTCACGAAGCGCCTTCTCGCCTCGACGTTCGCCGTCACGCTCGATGAGCATCTCGCTCGCGAGCTGGTCGCGATCAAAACGTGCTTTGCATCACAGGACGTCGCCGAGGCGTTGCGCGCGTTCGGTGAGAAGCGGGCTCCGGTGTTTCGCGGAAGGTGAGCGTTCTCGGCGCTCTTGCATTAATCCTGCACGGATCGGCGACGTCCGGCGATCGTGCCGGCTCCGCACCCATCACAGTGAGGGATACATGAAGAGGTTCTTCGTTCTGTCGCTCGTCGGTCTTGTCGTGACGAGCGCCGGTACAGCCGCCGCGCAGGCGACGGCCGACAGCGCACGCACGATGAAGCGCGCCGGGACGCCCGACAGCACGAGCAAGCGCGTGAATCTCAAGGTGAAGGTGGACGCGAACGTCGCGGCCGCGGCCACGGTGAGCGCGGACTCCGCGCAAGCCATCGCGCTCGCGCAGATCCCGGAAGGCGGCAAGGTCAACTCCGGTGAGCTGCACATGGAAGACGGGAAGTTGGTATACGACGTCAACGTCGTGCCTAACGGGAAGAAGACCGTGCGCATGGTTCGCGTGGACGCGATGACGGGCGCCATTGTCAAAGACACGCAGTATGGCGGCGTCAAGGGCGTCGCGAAAAAGCACGCTCAGCACGAGAAGGAAGAGAAGGCACAGAAGTCCCCTCCCGACTCGGCCAAGAAGCCGTAACGCGCACGCGTCCGGAGCCCGGCGCGGCGATCGTTACTTCGATCGTCGCGCCGCGGCCGTTTTGCGGGGAGCGCCGCGCTGCGTCGCCGCCGTCGCCCGTCTCTTCCCGCCGGCGATGTCATCCATCGTGCGGCCGGTCGTGACCGATGTCGTCGCGTCGGCAACGATGTCCCTGGTATCGGTCGCGTACTCGTCGCGATGCTTGATGAGGAGCCACTGCGGCCGGCCAGGGCGTTTCATCCGCACGAGCACCCAGCCTCCCTTCAGCCGGTCGCCGTGCAGCACGAACTTGAGATCACCGCGCGCGTACCCGTCGCGTAGTGCATCCACTCCGTCACCGCTCTCGGGTTCGTACGTGCCACGATCCCACAGCATCACAGTTCCGCCACCGTACTCGCCCCGCGGGATCGTGCCTTCGAAGGTGTTGTACTCGATTGGATGGTCCTCCACTTCCATCGCGAGCCGGCGGATCGACGGGTCATAACTCGGTCCCTTCGGCACGGCCCAGCTCTTCATGACACCATCCAACTCGAGTCGAAAGTCGAAATGCAACTGGCTAGCGGCGTGCTTTTGCACGACAAAGTGTAGCGTCGGCGCGCGCTTCTTCGGCGCGCTGCGCCCGGCCGCGGTCGCTCCGCCTGACGGCTCCTGTGTCTTTGTGAAGTCACGCTTGCGCCGATATTCAGCGAGTTTGGTCGGGGCACCGCTCTTTTTTTTCGTCGCCATCGTCGCACTACCTCGTTCAATGAGATCTGCCCATCGAACGAAGCGTCTTTCATGCCGTGCGGCGTTTGCGCGTCCGAGTGCCGCGCTCGCTGGATGGACGAGCCTCGCTCTCGCGAGCGGCGCGCGTGCCGCGAGAGGACCGTACCGGCTTCCCGCGGCGCTGCGCGCTGGACTGCTCGAGGCTCGCCTGCAATCGCGACATGAGATCGAGCACCTTCGTGCTTTCCTCCCGCTCGGGCTCGGCGATCTCGATCTTTTGGCCTTTCATTTTCGCGCCAATGATCTTCATCAGGTTCGCGCGATAGTCGTCCGTGTACTTCTCCGGCTCGAATGGCTCCGCGAGGTTCGCCACGAGCTGCGTCGCCATCTTCAGTTCCTGCGGCCGAACGATCCCCGCTGACGGAAAACTGAGCTCCGTTGCATCGACGAGCTCGTTCGCGAAGCGCATCGTCTCGAGCATCATCGCCTCGCCCACGGTCTTGATGGCCGCCAGATGCTGCTTCTGGTGCATCGTGAGTTTGCCGACACCGACGGACTCGGTGGTCCGCATCGCTTCGCGCAACAGCGCGTAGCCCTTCTCGCCACCCTTGGCGGGGACAACATAGTACGGCGTTTCGAAGAAGCGCGGATCGATCTCGTTCGCGCGCACGAAATCGAGAATGTCGATCGTCTTCGACGACGCGAGCGCGGCGGCGCGAAAATCCTCATCCGCGAGGATGACGTATTTCCCCTTCGCGTACTCGTAGCCCTTCACGATCTCTTTCCACGGCACGGGCTCGCCGTCGCGCTCGCACACGCGCTCGTAGCGCACGGGCGCGAGATCCTCGGCATGGAGCATCCGAAAGGAGATGTGATCGCTTTGCACGGCCCCGCGAAGCTCAACCGGAATACTCACGAGTCCGAACGAGATCGTTCCCTTCCATGCGGCGCCCATCCGTCACCTCCTCGGTGATGCACGTGAATCCAAGCAAGCCGCATGCCTTGTGTCATCGAACCCAACCTTAGCCGCAAGGCGATGTCTGATGTCGCGACGCACACGGGCTCGCCGCTAGTCTTCGTTGCCGCGCCGCTGGTGTAGGCGCGTTCACTTGCAGATGGAGGCTTCGTGTTGCGCTGGTCGGTGCGACTCTGCTGGGTGTTTCTCGCCGTCGTTGCCTGCCGCGGTCCCTCGACCTTTGGAACCGGACAGGATGGCTCGGTACCGAACTTCACGATCGCCTATCGCGTCGCGATGTCCGATCCGGCATCGCATCTCTTCGACGTCCGCATCGACGTCGGCGGCGTCAGCGGCGACGTCCTGCGGTTGCAGATGCCGGTGTGGTCCCCCGGACGATACGCGCGCTTCGATTTCGCCCGGGTGGTGCAGGACCTAACGATGACGGGGCCTGGCGGCGTTCCGCTGCGATGGGAGCGTGAGAACGGGTCTTTGTGGCGCGTCTATCTGGCCGGCGCGCGCTCGATCGCCGTCCACTATCGCGTGTTCGCGAATACACTCTCCGGCACCTTCAGCGTGCTCGATACCGCGCACGCCAACTGGAACGGCGCGTCTCTCTTCATGTACGTGGTCGATCACAAGCCCGACCCGGTGACGCTCCACGTCGACTTGCCGGTCGGGTGGCACATCGTCAACGGCGACGCGCGCATCGTCGATCAGACGGACTATCGATTCGAGAACTACGATCGTCTCATCGACACGCCGACGGAGGTCGCGCCGGCGCTGATGGTCGACAGCTTCACGGTCGACAGCCGGATCTACAGAACGATGGTGCATCACAACGGTCCGGCGTCGGCGGCGCAGCGGCGCCGATTCGTGAGCGACGTCGAGAAGCTCGTTAGGTACGAGAACACCGTATTTGGACCGCCGCCGCTCGAGATGTACACGTTCGTGTTCAACATCGGCTACTCGGGCGGCGACGGGATGGAGCACCTCTATTCCACCCAGATCATCAATCGGCGCCCGTGGCGCGACGATCAGATGCCGCTCGCCGGTATCGGTTCGGCCGCGCACGAGTATTTTCATGTCTGGAACGTGAAGCGCGTGAGACCGCTCGCCCTCGGTCCGTTCGATTACACTCGTGAGCAATACCAACCGAGTCTCTGGGTCGCCGAAGGATGGACGCAGTACTACGGACAGGTCGCGCTCTATCGCGCTGGCGTCCTCCCGTCGTCGGGCTTCTATCAGATGGTCGCGAACTCGATCGTTCGGCCCAATCTCACCGAAATGGGACGCAAGGAGGTATCGGCACGCATGGCGTCTTTCGAGGCCCCATTCTGGGATGGTGCACAGCCCGGCTTCGCCGTCAATGACCGGAGCTTCTTCAGCTACTACACGAAGGGCGCTGGCCTCGCGCTGTATCTCGACCTATTGATTCGGTCGCGGAGCCATAACGCTCGATCGCTCGACGACGCGTTCCGCAACTTGCGCCGACTGAGCTGGGAGCAGCCTAACGCGTCCTACTACCTGCAGGGTCGAGGTTACACCGAGGACGACGTGGAGCACGCCGTGGGTGAGGCCGCGGGCACTGATCTCCACGACTGGTTCGCGCGCCACGTCGGCGGCACCGAGGATCCGGACTTCGACGAAGCGCTCGGTTGGGCCGGCTTGCTGCTCATCCGTGGCGCCACCGATTGGGCTATTGAAGAGGTGCCCAATGCCTCGGCGGGTCAGCTCCAGGTGCGCCAAGGCTGGCTCAATGGGCGCTCAAGCTAGCTAATCGTTAGCAGTCGCGACGTCGCGCGTTCGCGGCGCGGAGAACTCGGACCGAAGGTTTTGCGCGGGCTGCGGCCGCTTTGCATTCGCCAACGTGATCAACGCCACTCCACCGAGAATGATCGCCGCCGCGATGAACATGCGCGGCGTGAACGGCTCGCCCGCGACAGCCCAACCGAGAATGACCGCGACAACCGGATTGACGTATGCGTACGTCGCCGCTTTGGCTGGCGTCGTCGCACGGAGCAAGTAGATGTATGCCGTGAAGCCGACGAGCGCGCCAAAGGTGACGAGATATACGTACCCGGCCCACGATGCCGGCGTCACCGCGGAGAGGCTGAACCGCCGCGGCTCGCCGGCAATGACGCTGACGACGAGGAAGGCCCCTCCACCAGCGAGCATCTGCATGCCGGTCGCCAATTGCGCCGACGAGGGCCGCGCTGCATAACGACTGTAGATCGAGCCGACCGCCCACAACATCGACCCGAACACCGGCACCAGCGCCGCGCGCACATCGAGACCGGAACCGCCGTGCGAGGTGAGGGCATCGGGACCGATGAGCAGCGCCAAACCGGCGAGCCCGAGGGCGAGCCCGATGAACACGGCGAGCGTCGGCCGCGTCCCGCCTGGGCGCAGCCAATCCAGAACGACAATCCAGAGGGGAACGATCGCGACAATGAGCGCCACGAGCCCCGAGGCCACGTGCTGCTCCGACCAGATCACGGCGCCGTTGCCGCCGACGAGGAGCAGGATCCCGGTGACGAGCGCGGCACGCCATTGGACGCGCGTCGGCGGTGCCGCTCCACGCAGGCGCGTCCATCCGTAGAGAATCAGCCCGGCGATGAGGAAGCGCGTGCCGCCCATGAGAAATGGCGGTATCGTTGCCACCGCATAACGAATCGCCAGGTACGTCGACCCCCAGATGAGGTAGACGGCCGCGAACGCGGCCACCACGTGCGTGCGCGCGCTCCTCGTCTCGCGCGAAACGGAGGCCGTCATCGGCGCGGCGCGGCCTCGAGGTCGAAGCCGATCGGCAGCCGATAGGTCTCCTTCAGCGTGCCGAGCACGATTGTCGTGCGCGTCGACCGCACTGATTTGATCGCGCCAATGCGCTCCCGCAGCAAGGTGCCTAACGAATCGGTGTCGGGGACGCGGACCTTCACGAGATAGCAGTCCTCGCCGGCGACGTGATGGACCTCCTGCGCCTCGGGGATCTTGGCCAGGAGCATGCCCGTCTTGGTGTCGCCGACGCCGTCCTCGCCGCGCACGAAGATGAATGCCGTGAGGCCGATGCCCACCGCCTTGGCGTTCACGCGCGCTTCGTAGCCGTCGATGATGTGTCGCTCCTCGAGCTTCTTGATGCGATCGAAAATCGCCGACGGCGCCATGCCTAACCGTCGCGCGATCTCCGCGTTGGCCATGCGCGCGTCGCGTTGCAGAAAGCCGATGATCTGCCGATCGGTGTCGTCGAGGGAGCGGCCGACGCTCGTCACCGGCACGTCGAGGGTATCGAGAGAGTGGCTCATGACCGAACATATATCGGCGCCCGGGCCGGTTATCAAGACGAATCGTCATCCATTACGAATCCATGACGAACATTCATCGTCGATATCAACTTCGTTCAAGCAGGGTCCCTCGCTGCGGCATCCCACTCCACGTATGCTCACGGACCTCGCCGAGCCCGAAACCACCATCGTCGCGATGCCATCGCCGCCACCGCCGCCGTCCGCCGACCGCGACGCCGAACAGGCGCTGGTCGCACGCGCGCAACGCGGTGACGTGGCCGCCTTCGAGACGCTCTACAGAGCGAATGCGCCGCGCGTCTTCGCGCTGTCGCTGCGTCTCACCGGAAACCGCGCCGACGCGGCCGAGCTCACGCAAGACGTCTTTGTCCATGCCTGGCAGCGCCTAACGAGCTTTCGCGGCGAGGCCGCCCTAGCGTCCTGGCTGCACCGCATTGCCGTCAACACGTTGTTCATGCGCGCCCGCGGCGAGCACCGCCGCGCCGCCCGCGTCCGCTTCACCGGCGAGGAACGTGAGGATGACGCGGCGCCGGTCGAGCAGGGAACCGTTCCTCCCGTCGACGTCGCGCAGGCCGTCGATCTGGAGCGCGCCATCGCCGCGCTGCCGCCCGGCGCGCGGCGCGTGTTCGTGCTTCACGACGTCATTGGTTATCGACACGAAGAGATCGCCCGGCTTACCGGCCTGGCCGAAGGTACGCTGCGCGCGCAACTGCATCGCGCGCGCCGGCTTCTCATGGAGGCGCTTCAGCGATGACAAGGAACGAACACATAGACCTCGAGCGATTGAGCGACTTCGTCGACGATCGATTGTTGGGCGATGATCGCGACGCGGTTCAGGATCATCTTGCCAGTTGTCTGTCGTGCGCCTCACACCTGGCGCGCCTGCAGTCGCTCCTCGAGGCCGCGCATGCGCTGCCTGACGAGATCGAGCCGCCGCCGGCCGTCTGGGCGGACGTCCGCGAACGG
>QHUV01000171.1 GCA_003222065.1 Gemmatimonadota bacterium
TTCCCCGTGCTCTCGACGGCGATTCCATGCATGGCGCGCGCCAGATCGCGCCTGCTCGACAGCGCGCGGCCGATGTCCGCGCTGTCTTCTATATGCCCTGTGCGCAGCGTGCGGGCGACGTACGTATCCAGTTCTGCTGAATCAGGAAATTGTGGCTCAGACCCGTCGCATTGTCGGTCATTGTCTGATTGTAGACGCCACCACTTGCCGTGTGAGTCGTGCCCCAGGTCCACGCGCATTTGTCGGCGTTCTCGTAGCCGAAGAAGTCGTACCAGGCGTTCGCCATGCCGTCGGTTGTCGTCTCTTCGATCTCGTGGGCGAGGGTGTTCACCTCGTAGTCCGCAGCCGGATCGAGCGCGCCATTCGCCGGCCCGAAGCCCGACGTACATGCGCTCTTGAACTGGATGTTGTACGGCATCGCGGCGTAGAGAATCGTCTTTGCCCTCCCATCGACGTCGGTGATCGTGCCGTGCGTGTGATACGCGCAATACTGCGTGCCGAATCCTCCGCCGAGATTGATGCCGCTGCCGGTGAGAACGGCGTACGAGGCGTTCGCGTCGTACGTGAGTGCGCCGCTCGTGATGCCGCTCTGCAACATGGCGACGATGTTGGCGTCGGTGGGACTCGCCGGCGGCGTCGCGTCGTTCGACCAATAGCGTGTGTAGTTCACGATGTTCGCGATCTTCACCCCTGCGGCGTTCGTGTACGTCGTATTGATGTTGAAGTACGCGGAGCCGCCGAGGCTGCGCAGGAAGATGCCGATGAGTGAATGATCATCGGTCCCGACGCCGGAGCCAGAAGGGAGGTTAGCATAGCCGGGGGATCCCCAGTAAACGGCGACGACGTCGGTTCCGCTCTGGAGAACAGGGCCGCCATGGTACCTGACGTTCGTGGCAGTGGCGAGCGAGAACGCCGCCTTGCTTGCGCGATCGCTGCCATTGACCTCGCGCATGGTAAGGATGCGTCGAAACTCCGGTCCGATAGCCGCGCTGAGAGCATTCAGGTCGGCGCGAGAGGCATTCGCGACACCGGGCGAGGGAGCGGCGTGGGGCGCGGTGGGTTGATCAGCGCAGGCACCAAGTACGGCAGCAACGGCGCCGAGCGCGACGGCGCGACGCATGGCAGGAGAGTAGACAACGACTCCGATCGACGAAGGGAACATCCCAACCTCCGGATTGTGACGAGGCGCCTGCCATTCGGCGTTAGGCGCACGAGGTGCCGCGCGGTGTCACGCGACGAGAAGCCAAATTGAGGTGCGGTAGAACGAGCGGGAAATGTCGCGATGGTTACTCAGCTGGCGAGCACTTGGTAGTAGCGCGCCATCCAGTAGGGCAGGACGTAGTCGATGCCAGCCGTTTCGACGGTGGTGTCTCCGCCGCCGTAGAGCAGGAGCGGGCTTCGCTGCCAGAGAAAATCGGTGTTTGGACGGTCGGGTACCGGCACCGGACTGCAGGCCCGATTGGTCCCGCACACCGCGTACTTGCTGCTGACATCGGTGTAGGGCGCGCGCCTCGATCGCTGCAGCCATTGCCCAAGGAAGCGCTGCGTATCCGCGTCGCGCGTCGCATTCGCGCCATTGATCGAGCGGTCGATCATGTTGAAGTGCGCATTCTGATGCGTCCCCGTGCACCTCCGCAGGGTGGAATACGCGCTCACATATCGGCTACGGTACGTCGACGTCGGCTCTTCGAGCCGAATGAGATTGAACAGGTTGATGTAGTCGAGATTGAACTTGTAGTAGCTCTTGTACGTATCGAAACAGTCGATGCTGATCGCGGTGCCAGTGCTTCCCGAGTTGTTCGAGCGAAAATTCTGATAGGTCGTCGTATACTTCGCCGGATTGACGTGACGACCGATCTGCAAGAGAGTCAGCTGCTGCTCGGTGCGCCCAGTGAACGTCGTCGAGATCGAGCCGTTAGGCATGACGACATTCCAGGAATGCGCAAGGAGATTGCCGAGCATCCGCGTGACCAGCGCGCTGGTCTGGTCCCGGAGAGGCTGGTCCGGCACCATGTCGTACGCCACGGCGAGGCCGAAGAACACGCCCGAGTACTCATCGCGAGATGTGCTGCCAATCCAATACACGGATTGGCCGGCGTACGTGCTGGCGTGCAGGCCGTTGTGTCCTTCGTCCGTCTGGATCTTTGGCAGATACGGAGAGTCCTGTGGCAGCCACGATCGGGCGAGAAGATCCTTCGCGGCCGGACTCGTGACGTCGACGAGCGATTGAATTCCGTTCGTGGCGCGTTGGACATTCGAAAGCGCCTCCGCTGAGCCGGTCAGCGCATAACGAAAGGCTTCGGCCGCCAGCCAGTGGCCGGTCCAGGTCGCGGCGTCACCGGTGCGGTTGTATGTCGAAACGGTGTAGTAGTCCGGCGACGTCGGCTCCGATGTCACGAACCCGGGGTCCGCCATCGTGCCGTAGGGTAGGTGCACCTTGACGATGTTCGCGGAGATCGCGTCGGCGTCGGCCTGGGTGGGGATGCCGTCGGCGGCGGAACGTCTCAGGGGCGAGGAGGGACTCTTCGCGGAAGGACCAGCCAGGTCCGAGCGGCAGCCGATCGCGAGCGCGACAGCTATAGCGACTGCGGAAAGACGAGCCAGTTGCATCTGATGCTCCGTGTATGGCGTCTCTGCGCCCTCCCGAACAAAAGGCGTTCGCGGGGGCTGGGCGCGTACCATCGGCCGGGGCGCAACCATATGTTTGCGACGGCGCGTTGGCAAGAACCAGATGCGAAAAGGCCGCGCTCTAGCGAGCGCGGCCGCGTAGGGAGGCGGAGTGCCGCCGGCTACTTTCGGAACACGAGCGCGGTCGTCTCGCCGAGGACGAACGCGTCGCTGCCCAACGTGAGGGTTCCACTTCCGACGGTGCCGGTAAGCGTCAGCTGATTTCGTGCATCGGTGAGCGTGATCGTGCCGCCGCTCAGCGAGTACGTGCCGCCGATTGGAACGTTCACGTTAATGACGTTGCTGCTCGTTAGGTCTGTGCCCCGCAACGCGAACGTCCCGTTCCAAGTGTTATCGGCAACGATGTTGATGTTGCCGCTGACGATTTCGTCTTTTTCCTGCGTGTCCTGAAAGAACACCGCCGGAACGTTGTTGCCGTTCACGGTGCGGAGGCTGTAGTTGCCGCTAACAGCCCCCGGGCCGGTCGCCTTGTCGCCTCCGCACGCGACGAGCAGCATCGCGAGTCCCGCCAGCAAATACCTCCGCATAACGGCCTCCCATGAGTAAGTACGTCCCCCCCGTTCGGACGTACGCTCAAGTTAGGCTTGCAAGAGATGGGCGCACAACTACAGGAGGGCGCAACTACGGGAGAGCGCAACTGCTGGAGAGCGCAACTGCTGGAGAGCGCAACTGCTGGAGAGCGCAACTGGAGGGCGCAAGTACGAATGGCGCAACTACGAATGGCGCAACTGCTGGACGTCGTTGAGCAGTTGCGCTCTCCGCAGTTGCGCCTCCAGCAGTTACGTCCTCCTGTAGTTCCTACCGCTGCGCAGCTCCCAACCCCAGCGCAGCCTGTGCGCCGCTGATCACGAATTGCACGGCGAGTGCGGCGAGGAGGAGGCCCATGATGCGCGTCATGACGCGAATGCCCGTCTGGCCCATGCGCTGTACGAGACGCTCCCCGACGCGCAGCACGATCCAGCTCGCAAGCGCGGTGACGACGATCGAGGCGTACACGATCAACTTCTGCGGCAGTGAATGCGCCTGCGCGGCGAGCACCATCACTGTCGAGATGGCGCCGGGACCGGCGAGCATCGGCATCGCGAGCGGCGTGAGCGCCGTGTCGTCCTTGACCTCACCCTCCATGATTTCGGGTCCACTCTCTTGCGTGCGTCGCTGCGCATGCAGCATGTCCATGGCGACGAGCCAGAGGATCAAGCCGCCGGCGATGCGGAACGCGGGCAGCGTGATACCGAACAGCTCAAAGATGAGCGCGCCGCCGATGGCGAAGGCGATGAGAATGAGCGCGGCGGCAACGCAGGCGCGCCGCGCCGTCGCCGCCCGCTGCGCCGTCGTCTCGCTCCTCGTGATGACGAGGTAGCTGGGGACGACGGCGATCGGGTCGACGATGAAGAGAACGGATGTGAAGGTGACGAGCGCGAACTCGGTGATCGGCGGCACGGCACCAATGTGCGGCGATCCGGCGCCGAACGCCAGTCGTTAGGCGCTCTTCGGCGTGTTCACGAGCGTTTGCGTGATGAGCTGCGCTTCCGAGGCACTTTCGCGCCCTTCTTTCGCGCTTCCGATAGCCCAATCGCGATCGCCTGCTTGCGACTCTTCACCTTGCCGCCATGCCCGCTCTTGCCGCGCTTGAGCGTACCATGCTTGCGTCGTCGCATCGCACTCTCGACGCGCTTGCTCGCGGCCTTCCCGTACTTCCGCCCACCAGACTTGCGGCCACGCTTCTTCGCTGCCATGTGACCTCCCGGTAGATGCTGCAGCCTTCCACGAACGGCTCCGCCGGGTGCAAGCCTGATACCGCGACTACAAGATTCGTCGCTACATCCGATACTCGAAGGGATCACGCGCCCACAATGCGTGGCGCGCCGTCTCGGGAGCGATGATGGAGCTGAGAACTCAACCACGACAGTCACGACCTAGTCGGCCGGCGCGACCGGTCGCGTCGGAATGTTGGGTGTACACGCCCGACGGCGGACTCCGCGAGGCGATTCTCGCCTGCGGACCGACGACACTCATCGTCGACGGACAACCTCTCCGCCAATGGTGTCTCATCGATCGCGCAATGGTCGACTGTGCGCTCGCCATTGTATACGCCGCCGAGCCGCCATCACGCGAGCTGCGCGAGAGGGTGACGGGGCTCGCGCGCTTACGGTTCGCGAATCGGTCCTGGTTCCGGGCATTGAGCATGGAGCGCGAAGCGTAGAGCGCGCGGAACGCTTCGTTAGGCGATGTTTATGCCCGCTGGTGCGGCGAGGGTGGCGGAGATCAGGTAACGCACGGGGTCGCCCCGCAGCTTACCGTGTTTCTTGCCCTTCTTCTTTTTGGGTTTGCGCCGAAACCCGAACCGTCGCATCTCCTCCAGATCGCTCACCAAAATCGACTGGAACTCCAAAACTCTTCCACTCGGCGCCCGCAACTCGAGTTGCTCGACCTCCTTGCAACTGGCGATCACCCGCTGACCCTCCGGGGACTGCTCGAAGATCTCGAGCACACGATCGGGATCGTCGTCGGCGTCGCGCTCCGTGAGGTTCTCGCGACGCATCAAGGTCTCGAGATCGAGTAGCGCCGGCGCCATGGCGGTGAGCGCGGGGAGAAACATTATCCCGCTGTCTGTCGGCTGAAAAACGCCCGCCAGGTGCGGTCCAAGCTCGTCGCCCAGCGCGAAATCCGTAGCGCCGATGCAAATCCCCCGCGACCACAGTGTGTACGGCATCTCTGCTCTCCGTAGCGGCGCGCAAAGATGTCCCGAGGAGGTGCGAGGAGCCGTACCAGATTACTGCGCCGAGTGTCGTATCCGTTTGGAGTTTTCGGAGCAAGGGGAGAACTGGCGCGCCGACTGGACGTGGCGGGTGGGGAGGGCGCACTCTTTAGTAATGCCATCACACGATGCCTCAACGCCGGTGCGTGTCGGATTGCTCGGTTACGGACTCGCCGGATCGGCGTTCCACGCCCCGCTCATCGTTGCCACGCCCGCGTTGCGGCTCGACGCGATCGTAACGCGGGACTCGGCGCGTCGAGCTCAGGCCGAGCACGATCATCCGCGGGCACGGGTCGTCGAGACCGCGCATCGACTGTGGGAGATGGCGCGCGACTTGGACCTCGTGGTCGTGGCGACGCCGAATCGTACGCATGCGCCGCTTGCGCGGGAGGCACTCGAGGCGGGCATCGCCGTCGTCGTCGACAAGCCATTCGCGGCGACGGCCCAGGAAGGCCGGCCCTTGATCGAGGAGGCGCGGCGCCGACAGCTGATGCTCACCGTCTTCCAGAATCGGCGATGGGATGGCGACTTCCTTACCGTCGCCGACGCGAGGGGGCCGACGTGGACGACGACGTGTTCGTGGCACTCACTCACGCGTCAGGCATACGCTCGCATCTGGCAATGACTACGATCGCGGCGCAACCGCGGGCGCGCTTCCACGTGCTCGGCAGTCGCGCCGCGTACGTGAAGTACGGACCCGAGGTCCAGGAAGAGGCGCTGCGACGTGGAGACCGGGCCGATCGCCCAGGCTGGGGGGAAGAGCCGCGTGAGCGGTGGGGAACGTTAGGCGCTGGTGATGACGTGCGACCGGTGCCGACCGAGGCCGGGAAATACCCGGCCTTCTATGCCGCTGTCGCCGCGGCGATTCGCGACGGCGGTCCTCCACCCGTCGACCCTATCGACGCGGTCAACGGACTGGAGATCATCGCCGCGGCCCAGCGGTCGTTCGCGGAGAGCCGCGTCGTCGAGCTTACTTGAAGCGCACTTTTGCGGCGAGCAGGATACCGGTGAGCGTTACCATCCCGACATTGGTCGCCACCACTGGCCAATCGTGCCGCACGAGTCCATACAGCAACCAGAGCACACCGGACGTGACCAGGAGCGCGAACATGCCGAACGATAGGTCGCGCGTATGTCGCGTTCGAAATGTGCGCACGACCTGAGGAATGAAGGAGCCGACGGTAAGCGCGCCGGCGATGAAGCCGAGCAGTCGGATCATGCCGCCGGCTCATAGGGACCGGTAGCGGCGCCGCGCCGGATGGTCAGCCAATCCGTGCGCACGCGATCCCATTCCTGAATAAGGAGCCCGCGGTCCTCGAACAACGTCCGGATGCGACCCGGATCGTAACCGACGACCTCCTCGAGTACCGGCACGAGGACGCTCAAGGCGTCATCGCTGATCACGGTGCGCCGCGCGATCTGGGCGATGAGGCGCGTCTCCGAGGCGGCGATCGTTAGGCCGTCGCCGCGATTGACATGGAGCATGACGTGAATGTCGGAGCTGCCGTCGCCGACGTACACGACCCGTTCGCGGGGAACACCGAGCTGCATGCGCAGCTCGTCGACAGCAGTCACTTTGCCATAGCCAGCCGGCACGCGAACAACGGACGCTATTTCACCCGTGTCGGGATCGAACTCGAAGCAGGTCGCGATGATGCGCTCAGGTGGGACGATGCCTTCGAGGGCCGCGTTAACGACCTCTTGCGGGGCGGCCGACACGACGTAGAAGTCGAACTGATACCCGTCGATGCCATGCGCGAGACATTCGACGAGCATGTCGATATTTCGCTTGCAGCGAATGCGCCGGCCGACGTCGACGAGATCATCGCGCCGTACGCGCCGGAACTCGGGGTCGTGGCGGAGCAGATACGTCAACTCGGCGCCCGACTGCACGAGGTTGAGTCGCGAGAGGCCGGCGACCTTTTCGGCGAAGTCGACCAAGCCGAGCGACTCGCTCAAGACGTGGCCGGAGTCATTGAAGCTCAGCGTTTGGTCAAAATCGCTTACGAGCAGGTAATGCCTCGTCATTCGTTTTCCTCCGAGACGAAAACGCCCCCGCATCGGTGGACGCGGGGGCGAGCTTCGTCAGTATTTGATCAACGCTTGCCGATCATATCCGCGCCCCGCCTGGCCGACACCCGCAGTTGAGCTGCGAGGCCCCGACAAAGCGCTGCTGGTGGCGAAGAATATGAATCTTCACAATGCGTTGACGTGAAAACATTGTCACGATGCCGACATCGGCGTCCTTGGCAATGTAGACCGATATGGGGAAAGGTCAACCGCAGCGGACGTGAGCGCTGTCACACTTCCGTCACGCTCTCATGTCATCCCGAGCGCGGCGATGACGGACCTCGTTCGACGACGTCGATGACGAAACCGAACGGATCCTCGAAATAGAAGCCGCCATCGCCGCTGCGAATTATGCGGCACCCGGCTTCCTCGAGCGCGGCACGCGCCGCGACGGCGTTAGGCACGTTGAGCGGTGCGCACGCAGCCGGCGCATCACCGTCGACCAACCGCCATTGTAATCGTCGAAGTCGGCGCGCACGCCGTCGAATCCGTCGTGCGTCACCGTCACGAGCGTGCCGGCGGCTGTCGAGGCCAACTCGTAGCGGACGGTGGTGGGCGGGAGGCCAGGGTAGCGCTCGTCCCACCATGAGTAGACGAGCAATCGCGGCGAAACGAGCTCGATGATCTCGCCGCCTAACGCGAACGACGCGCCCCCGGGCCCCCGCCAGCGGGAGAGCCATTTCCCGCCGACGCGGGGGTCGAGCCGCCACTCCGTCGAGGGGAAGGACGCGCGATCACCCCACCAGGCGAGCAGCTGGGCAGGGTCAGTAAGCGCCTCGAATACGCGCTCGGGCGACGCCGTGATCTCGATGCGTTCGACGATGCGGCGCGTCATCGTTGCCGATCCCTCATAAGACTGACCGGCATTGGTGTTACGACCGAGAGCCTCGCTCATGCTCGCCTCCGGATTCGACGTATGACTTCAGGCTGCGGAGATTCGTTCGCCAGAAGTGGCAATATTGCGCCACCCATTCGTCGACTTGGCGCAACGGCGCGGGATCGAGCTCGTAGAGCCGATGTCGTCCCTCGCGACGCTGGCGGAGGAGGCCGGCCCGGACGAGAACGCGCACGTGTTTCGATACCGCGGGACGGCTCATAC
Organism: Gemmatimonadota bacterium; assembly: GCA_003222065.1. Lineage (GTDB taxonomy): Bacteria > Gemmatimonadota > Gemmatimonadetes > Gemmatimonadales > Gemmatimonadaceae > AG2. The sequence continues at coordinate 8,616 of QHUV01000171.1, forward strand.
GAAAGCCCCGCGCCAGCTCGCCAGCCGTTAGGCGGCGCCGCGCGACACGCTGCATGATGGTGCGCCGCGTTGCATCGGCGATGGCGGCAAAGACCGCGTCCGTCGACGGTGATCTGTAACCCATTGGTTACATATATAAGATGCCACCCGTATGGTTGTCAAAGACAACGCTACGGATGCCGCGGTCGGTCGATGAGCGTGATCGCGACCCGCCGCGCCCAATCCACGAATGCCCGAAAGAGCACCGGCAGGAGCCGGAGCGGTTGTCCAGTCGCCGGCGCCGGTATGACCGGTACAGCGCCGGCCATACGCGCGTGCACCGGCCACGGGTCAGACGCGCGATCGGCGGCCCGCGCCGGGGCATCGGCAAGTACCGGAGCTTCCAGAGTTCCCCGCAGGCATTCGG
>QHUV01000172.1 GCA_003222065.1 Gemmatimonadota bacterium
CAAGTCTCGGCGTCGCTGCCCGGCGCGAGCCCGGAGACGATGGCATCGGCGGTGGCGACGCCGCTCGAGAAGCAGTTCTCGACGATCGCCGGCATCGACAACATGACCTCAGTCTCGAACTTAGGCTCGACGTCGATCACGATTCAGTTCACTCTCGATCGAAACATCGACGCGGCAGCGCAGGACGTGCAGGCGGCGATCGGGAAGACGCTGCGCGATTTACCGCCCGGGATCATCCCGCCGTCCTATCAAAAGGTCAATCCCGCAGACCAGGCGATTCTTCTCTTTGCGCTCACATCGAAGCTCCTTCCATTGTCCGAGCTCGACGAGTACGGCGAGACCGTGTTGGCCCAGCGCATCTCGATGGTGGCCGGTGTAGCGCAAGTCATCGTCTACGGCTCGCAGAAGTACGCGGTGCGTGTGCAGCTCGATCCGACGGCGTTGGCGTATCGCAAGATTGGTATCGACGAGGTCGCGAGCGCCATCAGCAATCAGAACGTCAATCTGCCGACGGGCGTTTTGTGGGGGCCGAACAAGGCCTACACGGTTCAGGCGAACGGCCAGCTCCAGGACGCGACATCGTTCGCGAGAATGGTCGTGACGTACCGGAACGGTGCGCCGGTCCGGCTCGGGGACATCGGGCACGTGCTCAATGACGTGCAGAACAACAAGGTAGCGAGCTGGTTCAACGGCTCGCGCGCGATCGTGCTCGCGATCCAACGGCAGCCTGGGACGAACACCGTCGAGATTGCGACCGCGGTGAAGGATCTCGTCGCGAGAATGCAAACGCAAATCCCGCCGAGCATTCAGCTCACGACGCTCATCGATCGCACGATTCCGATCGAGGACTCGGTGCACGACGTGAAGATGACGCTGCTGCTGACGCTCATGCTCGTCGTCGCGGTGATCTTCGTGTTCCTGCGCAACGTGTCGGCGACGGTCATACCCAGCCTCGCGCTGCCGATTTCCGTTATCGGCACTTTTGCCGTCATGAATCTCCTCGGCTATAGCCTGGACAATCTGTCGCTCATGGCGTTGACGCTCGCCGTCGGGTTCGTCGTCGACGACGCGATCGTCATGCTGGAGAACATCGTTAGGCACATGGAGATGGGAAAGCCCCCGCTGCGGGCGGCGTTCGACGGGTCGCGCGAGGTTGGCTTTACCATTCTGTCGATGACGATCTCGCTCGTCGCGGTATTTATTCCGATTTTGTTTTTGGGCGGGATCATCGGACGGTTGTTCCACGAGTTCGCGGTCGTGATCGCGGTGGCGATTCTCATGTCGGGCGTCGTCTCGCTGACGCTGACGCCGATGTTGTCGAGCCGGATCCTCCGCGCGCACGCGCACGAGTCGCATGGCCGCATGTACAACGCGACGGAGCGCGCCTGGGAGTCGGTGATCGGATTCTACGGCCGTACGCTGCACTGGGTGATGGCGCACCGCGGGGCGACGATGATCTTCTCGCTCGGAGTGCTCGTCGGCACGGGAGTATTGTTCGTGCTCGTTCCCAAGGGCTTCATTCCCAGCCAAGACAACGGATCGCTCTCGATCACGACGGAAGCCGCGCAGGGCACGTCGTTCCAGGACATGATCGCGCACCAGCGAGAGGTCGCGTCGATCGTGCAGCAGGATCCGAACATCGCCGGGTTCATGTCCGCGGTCGGTGGAGGCGGCGGCGCGAATCAGTCGTTGAATCAAGGGCGCCTGTTCATCGGCCTCAAGCCCCGCGGTGAGCGGAAGGGCGTCGACGACATCATCGCCGACCTGCGGCCCAAGCTGTCGCGGGTGCCCGGCATTATCGTCTTCATGCAGAATCCGCCGGCGATCCAGATCGGCGGCCGCGTGGCGAAGAGCCTGTACCAGTTCACGATGCAGAGCTCCGACATCGCCTCGCTCTACCCCGCCGCGCAGCGGTTGATCGATGCGACGCGGAAGTCGACGCTGCTCCAGGACGTGACGAGCGACCTGCAGCTCGGCAATCCCCAGGCGAGCATCACGATCGACCGGGAGCGTGCGGCGTCGTTAGGTGTGAGCGCCCAGCAGATCGAGATGGCGCTCTACGACGCGTACGGGTCGCGCCAGGTGTCGACCATCTACACGCCGAACAACGAGTACTGGGTCGTCATGGAGCTGTTGCCGGAGTTTCAGCAGGATCTCTCGGCGCTATCGCTGCTGCATGTCCAGGCGAACAACGGCACGCTCGTGCCGCTGAGCGCCGTCGCGACGGTCTCGACGAGCGTCGGTCCCGTCGCGGTGAACCACGCCGGGCAGCTGCCTTCCGTGACGCTGTCATTCAATCTCCGTCCCGGCGTGGCGTTGGGCGACGCGGTGAACGAGGTGCAACGTGTCGCGCGCAACGCGCTGCCGTCGACGATCTCGACGAGCTTCTCCGGGACGGCGCAAGCCTTCCAGGCGGCGCAAGCGGGACTGCTCGCGCTGCTCGTGATCGCGATTTTCGTGATCTATGTCGTGTTGGGCGTCTTGTACGAGAGTTTTATTCATCCCATCACGATTCTTTCGGGGTTGCCATTTGCGGCGTTTGGCGCGTTGCTCACCTTGCTCATCTTCCACGTCGACCTCAGCGTGTACGCGTTCGTGGGCATCGTGCTGCTCGTCGGTCTCGTGAAGAAAAACGCGATCATGATGATCGACTTCGCGCTGGAGGCGGAGCGCACCGAGGGCCGGGCACCGGCGGACGCGATCGTGCATGCGTCGCTCGTGCGGTTCCGGCCGATCATGATGACGACGGTGGCCGCGCTGATGGGAACGCTGCCGATCGCGCTCTCGATGGGCGCCGGCGCCGAGTCGCGGCGGCCGTTAGGCATCGCGGTCGTGGGTGGATTGGCGTTCTCACAGCTGATCACGTTGTACGTGACGCCGGTCGTGTATACGTACCTTGCCGCGGTGAGCGATCGGATCGACCGGTGGCTGGCGAAGACGGCGGAGGACGAACCGGAGCACGTCGAGCGGGAGAGGCCGCAGCTCGTCGGGGTGGGGGACGACTGATAGCATGCTTCGAAAGCGTGCGCACGGACTAACACGGACGACGCGCGGACACACACGGACGGATCACGTCATCTGCGCGCTCTGTTGTTCTTTTGATCGTTCGTGAAGATGAGACGTTCGAAACGTGCTTTCGGACCGAAGTGAAGAAGGAGGCCCAGCTCAACTGGACCTCCTCGCAGGTAATTCAACAGCTGCTTCCGGTCCGCGGGAACGAGCGTCTGGGCCGCCTTGATCTCAATAATCACTTTGTGCTCTACGATGAGATCGGCGCGAAAGTGGCCCACTTTCTCGGCTCGATACCAGACGTCAATCACCTCCTCTGATCCGGCCCGGAGGCCAGATGCTGCAAGCTCGAGGGCCAGCGCGCGCCGGTACACAGATTCGAGGAAGCCGAATCCCAATGCATCGTAGACGCGGAAAAAGCATTCAATGATGCCTTGGGTGAGCTGTCGCTCCTGGAGCATCGCCCCTCCCGCCGTCTCCGTGTTAGTCCGTGTGCCGTTTGTCCGCGTAAGTCCGTGCCAACGCTGTGAAGCTGCGTCATCAAAACATTGCCGATAGCATCGATACTATTCAGGCAGTGTCCGTCCTCCTCTTCACCGCGCTCGTCGGCGGAGGCTCGTTCTGCGCCGGCCTGCTCGGGTCGTTGACAGGGCTCGGCGGCGGCATCGTGATCGTCCCGATGCTCACGCTGCTCTTTGGTGTCGATCTGCGCTACGCGATTGGCGCCTCGCTCGTCTCCGTGATCGCGACCTCCTCCGGCGCGGCGGCGGCGTACGTGAAGGAGGGTTACACGAACGTACGCGTCGGCATGCTGCTCGAGATCGCGACGACGCTCGGCGCGTTAGGCGGCGCGTACCTAGCCGGGCGGATCGGGACCAGCGCGATCGCCGTCATCTTCGCACTGGTGTTGCTCTACTCGGCGTATCGCTCGATGAAGCCGCTCGCCGAGCACGTGTCGACGGACACTGCTCATCCGCTCGCCGACACCCTGCGGCTCAATTCGACCTATCCAACGCCTAACGGCTTTCAGCCATACACGGTGCAAGGCGTGCCGGCGGGCTTTGGGCTCATGGCCCTGGCGGGCGTGCTCTCCGGTTTGCTAGGCATTGGATCTGGCGCGCTCAAAGTGCTGGCAATGGATCAGCTGATGCATTTGCCGTTCAAGGTCTCGACGACGACGAGCAACTTCATGATCGGCGTGACCGCCGCCGCGAGCGCGGGCATCTATCTGTCCCGCGGTTACATCGATCCCGTCCTCGCGTTGCCGGTGATGCTCGGCGTGCTGGCGGGAGCGTTGACCGGAGCACGCGTGTTGGCGGGAGCGAAGACGACGATCCTCCGGCGGCTGTTCAGCGCCGTCGTCATCGTGCTCGCGCTCGAGATGCTCTACAATGGCATTCGCGGAGGAGTGTAGTGGAGACGCCGCGGACGCAGCGCTGGAGTGACTACGACGTCGATCAGCTTCTCGGAAATTTGCTGCGCATCGGCGTGATCATCGCGACGATCGTCACGGCCGCCGGTGGCGTGCTGTACCTAGCGCAGCACGGGCTCGAGCAGGCTGACCGGCGCGTCTTTCAGGGCGAGCCGCCCGAGCTGCGCGGTGTCCGCGGCATCATCGGCGGCGTGCTGGCCTTACACGCGAGCGCGATCATTCAGCTCGGTCTCGTCCTGCTCATCGCGACACCCGTCGCGCGCGTCGCGATGTCACTCGTCGCGTTCATTTTGCAACGCGATCGCGTGTTCATCGTCGTGACGTCGATCGTCCTTGCGCTACTGATCTTTAGTTTGACAGGCGGCGTTCCCGGTTAGGAGTGTTCTCGCTTCTCTCTGCAATCGGGCATGATGTCACGCGGGCACAGTGTCCGAGCGAGAACTGTTTCCTTTGACGGCGCTGGGTCGTATAGATGTTGCCATGACTCGTTTCCGTTTTTCGGCGACCCTCTTCGCCTTCCTTATTATCGCTGGACGACCTCGCATTTCGTCCGCGCAATCGCTGCGCGGCTCGATGGCGAGCGTCGAGCGCATGTACGACCACGCGGTGCATGATGGTCTCACGTTTTACGAGACCAGCAATGCGGTGCACTGGGCGGCGGCGCGCGGCGAGCTCGTGCAGCTTCGTAGCGATCGCGGCTACGACCTGCACCGCGTCGCGTTTCCGTACGTGCGCCCGGCGACGTTCTCATTCGTCGATTATCTGTCCGGCGATTACGGGCGTGCTTGTGGCGAGCCCCTGGTCGTAACGAGTGGCGTGCGTCCGGAAAGCCGCCAGCCCTCGAATAGCTCGCACCGCTCGGTGCATCCGACGGGCATGGCGGTCGACCTTCGCAGGCCTCCGCATGGCAAGTGCCTAACGTGGCTCCGCCGTGAGTTGCTTGCGCTCGAGGGAACGGGCGTCGTCGAGGCGACCGAGGAGCATCATCCCGCGCACTTTCACGTCGCGGTGTTCGGCGACGAGTTCACGCGATACGCGGCGGCCCAAACGCAGGCTGAGGAGCGACCGACGGCAATGATCGTCGCGCGCGCGCCGGAAATCAACAAACGCTACAAGGTGCGGCCAGGCGATTCTCTGTGGAGTATCGCCCAGCAGCACGCGACGAGCGTTCACGATTTGATCGCCGCGAATCGGCTGGCGCGTACGAAGATTCGCCCTGGGCAGACGCTGATCATACCGGCGCACTGATTGATGTCGCGCGCGC
>QHUV01000173.1 GCA_003222065.1 Gemmatimonadota bacterium
GACCTTGTCGCGCAGGCCGGTGCCGTGGCTCGGGTCGGCGATGATTGGCAAGTGCGAGAGCTTCTGCACCAGGGGAATCGCCGTGAGATCGAACAGATTGCGCGTCATCGTGTCGAAGCTGCGAATGCCGCGCTCGCACAGAATCACGCGCTCGTTGCCTTCGGCGAGAATGTACTCGGCGCTCATGAGCAGGTCAGTGATCGTCGCCGCCATGCCGCGCTTCAGCAAGACCGGCTTGCCGATGCGGCCGGCGGCACGCAGCAATGAGTAATTCTGCATGTTGCGGGCACCGATCTGAATGCAATCGGCCACCTCGGCGACGAGCTGAATACTCTCCTCGTCGAGCGCTTCGGTAACGATCGCCAGACCGGTCTCACGCTTCGCGAGGGCGAGGAGCTCGAGGCCGCGCTTGCCCATGCCCTGGAACGAATACGGTGAGCTGCGCGGCTTGAATGCCCCGCCGCGTAGCGCTGTGGCGCCGGCAACTCGCACGAGGCGAGCGGCGGTTACGATCTGACTCTCGGATTCGACAGAGCAGGGCCCGGCGATGATCTGGATCTGCTCGCCGCCAAATTCGACGCCGGGCGCGATACGAACCACGGTGCTGTCCTGCTTCCACTCGCGGGAAACCTGCTTGTACGGCTTGCTGACGTGAATGACCTCGGCGACGCCAGGAAGCGCCTCGATCCGCGAGCCGTCGACCCGTCCATCATTGCCGACGAGACCGACAGCCATGCGCTGCCCACCCGGCATTGGCCGGGCGTGATACCCCATCTCTTCGATCACGCGCACGACACGCTCGATCTGGTCGGGTGTCGCGTGGTTCTCCATGACGACCAGCATTTAGTCTTTACTCATCCTCGAGTTCGATGTGCCAACCATCCCGTCCGAGCGTGACCGGGCCGCCGTACTGTGCCGCCATCGCGGCGCGGATGTCGATTCGCTCGACCGGCGGATAAAAATGCGTAAGGACGACATGGCCCGGCCGAGCGCGCGCGGCAAGCGAGGCGCACTGATCCGGCGTCAGATGCTCCTTGATTGCCATTGACGCTGGAAGCGAGCACTCGCAGACCAGGACGTCACACCCGTGCGCCCAATCGGCCAGAGCATCGTCCGGTCCCGTGTCCCCCGTATACACAACGCGCCGGCCTCCGCGCTCGATGGAATATGCCACGCTCTCCTCGGTATGCGGAACCTTTTGCGCGGAGAGGCGCACTGATGCCGACAATTCCACCGACTCCCCAGGCATGATTTCACGAATCGTGATTGGAAATCCAGGTGTGAGCAGCCACTCCCCGTACGCGGCGGCGAGGCGCTCGATGAGCGCTCGCGTGCCGACCGGCCCGAGCAGGTCGAGCGGCGCGCTGCGCGGCGGCAGTTGTCCGTACTTCCAGGCGAAGACGAGCGTCGGCAGGTCGCCGTGATGATCGATGTGAAAATGCGTGAGCGCGACATGCGTGATCGCGGGCCAGGCGAGGCCAAGCTCCGCGAGACGACGCGTGATGCCGCTACCGCAATCGAGGAGCAGCCTCACGTCGTCAGCCTCGTACAGGTATCCAGCGCAGCTTCGCTCGCCGCTCAGGGCGACGGTGCCGGTGCCGAGAGTCGTCAGGCGAGCGCCCTTCACGCCGGAGCGGCGACGGTATCCGCCGCTTTGAGCGCGCTCACGCCGGCGACGCTTTCAATCAGCGGCATGTCGTCGATGATCGCGCCGCGCATGCGTACACTGACGATCGACGAGACACCGGGCTCCTGCATCGTCACGCCATACACGGCGTCCGCCGCCTCGGTGGTCGTGCGCGGATTGTGCGTGATGACGATGAACTGCGTGCGCGTCTTGAATTGGTTGAGCATGCGCACGAAGCGGCCAATGTTCGCGTCGTCGAGGGGCGCGTCGACCTCGTCGAGCAGGCAGAAGGGGCTTGGCTTGGTGAGAAAGATGCCGAACAAGAGCGACAAGGCGACGAGCGCCCGCTCACCACTCGACAGGAGATGGATACGCTGGGTGCGTTTTCCGCGCGGCGAGGCGTGAATCTCGATGTCACAATCGAGCGGCGCCTCGGGATTCTCGAGCCGCAGATCGCATTCGCCGCCGCCAAAGAGCGACAGAAATATCTGTCGAAAGTTCTCGCGGACCTGGGTGAACGTCGCGAAAAAGAGCTCGCGCGCCGTCGCGTCGATTTCCCGTATCGCTTGTTGGAGAGATTGTTTCGCTTCAGCCAGGTCGGCGCGTTGCGTCGTTAGGAAATCGAGCCGCTTGGCCGTCTCTTCGTGTTCCTCGATGGCGAGCACGTTCACGGGCCCGAGCGCCTCGAGCTGCTGGCGCAGCATCTCCGCCTCCTCGCGGAGTGCGGCATCCTCCAACTCTACCGGCGGAAGCGCGCCGAGCATTTCCTCGAGCGGACGCCGCCACTCTGCCTCGAGACGTTCACGAATCGCCGTGCGCCGGCCGGACAGCTCGGTGAAGCGCATTTCCGCGCGGTGCAGCTCGTCACTCATCGCGCTCGTGCTGTGACGGACCTCATCGAGCGCGTGCTCGGCGACGGTGAGCGCTGCGTCGGCTTCGCGAACGCCCAATTCGGCGTCGGCGAGCCGCGTCTCGCCGTCAGCGAGTGTTGCTTCGCGCGTCTCGAGGTTGAGCCGCCAATTTGCCATCTGCTCAGCGAGAACGCTGTCGGCCTGTGAGAGATCGGTGAGCTCGGCGCGCAGGGAGCCGAGACGTGCCGACGCGGATGCGAGCTCCTCGGCGAGACGATGTTCCCGATCGAGAGCGACTTGCAGACGCGCCTGTGCCTGAGCCTCCTCGACCTGATAGCGGGTGCGAAGCTCCCGCGCCTCTTCCTGCGTCCGCTCGGCGTCGCCGAGGCGTGTACGCGCTCGCGCAATCTCAGCGTCGGCGGTGGTGAGGACGATGCTCAAGGAAGCGGCCTCCGAGTCCAGATTGCCTAACCGTTCCGCGAGCTCGTCATGACGCGCGCGTAGGCGATTGGCCAACGCGTCCGCCTCGTGCTGCTCGCGCTCGGCGCGCTGGGCGCGCCGCTCGAGCTCACCGTGATGATCGGCGGCATGACGCATCTCTTGGCGCGCCCCGGCCATCGCCTCCGTCGCTTCGGAAAGACGTTGCTCGGACGCCTGCGCCGCGGCGCGCATCGAATCAGCCGCGGCGCTGGCGTGCTGAAGCGCCACCTCGCTCGCCGAGAGCTCGGCACGCAGTGCGTAAAGCTCCGCGCGGCGGCGCAGCGGACCGGGTCCACCGCCTTGACCTGGAAGCCAAACAGCACCACGTGGATCGACGAATGCCCCTCCTCCCTCGAGCGTCCGCACGCCGCCGAGCAGGGTTCGCACCCAATCGCGCGCGGCAGGCGTCGCTTCGACGGTGCGCGAAAGCGAATCGTCGCCGTTGCGCTCTACGCCAGGTGGCGAGTCCAACGGCAACAGCAAGAGCGAGCCCGGATTCGCGTCGCCGTGCCACTCGCGGACGGCTTCGGCAACGGCGGCGTCGCGCACAAGCACGGCGTGCACGGTGGGGCCAAGGAAACGTTCGACGAGCAACGCCGACGCTTGGTCAGCGGTGATGAAGTCGCTCAACGGGCCGAGAATGGCGCCCTCGCCGAAGCGGTCGCGCTCCTTCAGGAGACGGGCGGCGCCGGGCGCAAGTCCGACGCGCTCGCGCTCGAGACCTTCCAGTGCATTGACCTTGCCTTGCAGTGCGACATGGGCCTCGTCGGCACGGAACAATTCAGCGCGCGCAGCGCTCTCGCGTTCGCGGGTCTCACGGTCGCTCGCCTGAGCGGCTTCGAGCTCGGTGTTCGCGACGGCGAGCCGCGCGACGGCGTCCACGGCTGCCTCGGCTGCCTCGTCGCGCTCGCGCCTAACGAGCGAGAATGCATCGGCCAGTTGAGCGCGCTCGACATCGAGGGCTTCGACGCGCTGCACGACTTCATCGAGCTCGCGCCGAGCGCGCTCGCGCTCGTGCTCCATGCGATGCGTGCGGTCGTGGGCGTCGCGCAGGTGCTGCTCGGCCTCGTCGACAGCGACGCGGGCGCCGGCGACGCCACGCCGGGATATCTCTTCCTCGTGCTGCCGGAGCTCCAGTTCCTCGCGCGCATCGGTGAGCGCGCTCTCGTGTCGCGCGCGCTCGGAGGCAGCTTGCTCGCGGTCGTCGGCGATGCGCTGCCCGTGTGCGTGTCCCTCGCTTGCCTCGGCTTCGGCGCGCTGCCGCCGGGCGACGGCGTTGCGCTGACGTTCCTCGGCGACGGCCATCTCGGAGCGAATCTGCAGGACGTGCTCGCGCTGGGCGATGACGAGCCGGAGAAGCTCGGCGCGCTGGCCTTCGGCCGCGGCGCGCCGACCATGGGCCTCGTCGCGCGCGCGCTCGGCGGCATCGACACCGCGTTCGACGTTAGGCAGCGTCTCGCGGAGCTCACTAACCCTCGTCTCGAGTCGCGCCAATTCCTCTCGCCAGGCCTCCATTTCTCGCGCCGCGAGGTTGAGCTCCACCGCAAAGCGACGGCGCATGAGCTCCGCGTGACGCTCGGCACGCTTGCGCTGTCGGGCGAGCGAACGCACTTGCGTCTGCACTTCGCCGATGAGGTCGTCGAGCCGTTGTAGGTCGACCGTCGTCTCCTCGAGGCGACGCTCGGTGGTGCGCCGCCGATCTCGATAGAGGCCGACGCCCGCCGCCTCCTCGAACAACTCGCGGCGGTCGTCGGGCCGATCCGAGAGAAGGGCGTCGATCATCCGCGCCTCGATGACGACGCCGGTATCCCCGCCGAGGCCGGTGCCACGCAGCATGTCCGCGATATCCCGCAGCCGTGCCGGCACCCGGTTTATGAAGTACTCACCTTCGCCCGAGCGAGAGAGACGCCGCGTAATGACGACTTCGCGGAACGCCACCGGCAGCGATCCGTCGTCATTCTCGAAATGAAGGGAGACTTCGGCGAGGTTCACCGGTCGGCGGGCCGACGAGCCCTGGAAGATCACTTCCTCCATTTTCGAGCCGCGCAGCAGCCGCGCTCGCTGTTCGCCGAGGACCCAGCGTACAGCGTCGGAGACATTCGACTTGCCACAGCCGTTCGGCCCGACGATCGCGGTAACGCCCGGCTCGAAGATCAGATCCGTGGAGTCCGCGAACGACTTGAAGCCATGGAGCTCGAGCTTGGTGAGCCGCACTAGTACACTCTCCCGATACGGTAGACGAGCACGGGGCGAATGCCGGATGACCGAACTTCGTCGATGAACAGCGCCGCGTCCTGAGGCGATTCGAACGCGTCGGCGTAGAGCCGTGCCGAGCCGTCGGCCTGACGCAACGCATAGACCGCTTGACCGCGGCCGGCGAAGTATTTGAGCATTGCCGGCACGGCGTCCGCCTTGACGGAGTCGACGAGAAATGACAGCGGCGCCCGTAGCACTTCGCCATAGCCAGCGCCGAGCTGACCTTGCTGTCTGAGCACGGCGAGCAACGAGTCGGCTTCGGCGCGCGTCGCGTACGAACCAGCGAGCGCCCGATACCAGCGCTCGCCCCTAACGATGATCGGCGAGAATGTCGCGCCGGGAAGATCGCGTTGGTTTGCTTGCAGCCAGATCTGCACGCCGCCGAGCGTGTTGAAGCGCGCGAGCAGCACGACGTACCCCGCCGCGGCCGAGGGCGATGGCGAGCGCGAGACCGATCCCTGCCGCCGCCGGCGGAACGGGAAGGCGCCGCCACCAGGGCGGCGCCGGGGAGCCAGCCGCGATCGCGACGTCATCGGATGCTGGCGTGGCGTCCTCGTTAGGCTCCGGCGCCCGGACGCGTCCAAGGAGCTTGTCAACGTTTACGTCGGCCAGTTGCGCCTCGCCGACGAGAATCGCGCCATCGGAGAGACCGACGACGTCGGCGACGTGAGCGGCGTGCGCCGGCGCGGCGACGACGAGGAGCGCTCCCGTCTCGCGAAATCCCGCGGCGAGACGCTTCCAGCGGGCGTTCGTGAAGATGTCCTCGTACGCCGGAACCTCGGCGCCGCTCGGCAGCACGTACAGCTCCCCATACTGCGGAACCGGCTGAGCAATCTTGTTCAGCGACACGCCGAAGACAAAGCTGTCAGAAAGCCCATGGAGGTCCTCGCCGTTGAGTAGTTGCTGAATGGGTTCCGCGTCGCCGAGCAGATCGCCGAGGGCGACGCGGCGATGCGACGACTGCGCACGGGCAACGCCGAGCGCGGCGAGCGCCGTCCGGCGTGGATCGTCGCCGAGCACGAGCACGACATGGGCGGCATCGAGCGACGCGCCGACGCGCAGCCCATCCACCACCCACGCATCTTCTGTCGCGCCGTGATCGTTAGGCTGACCGGCGTCCCACGCCTCGGTCACGGCGTGGCCTCATACAGGAAATACTTCAGCTTGGAGTCGCGGCCGACGCGCTCTGCCTCGTCCTTGGTCGGGAAGGGTCCGAGCACGACACGATAGATCGTCTGTCCCTCGAGTGGCGTAGGCTGGACGCGAGAGGTCTCGTTTCCAATGTGAATCGTTGCCGCGAGCTCGCGCGCCTGCTGCTCGTTGAGTAGCGCGGCGAACTGGACGATCCAGCCCTTCGGCACGATGTGTGTCGGCGCAGAGTCGTGAGGTGTCGCCGGCGCAACCGCCGGCGTGGTGTCCAGTGTGGCTCGCGTTGCGCTGTCAGCGCTGTCGGCACCGGGAAAGCGAACCGGCTGATCGAGCGCCGCGGCCCGCGGGCGAAAGCCGCTCCACGCGAAGCTATACCAGTAGTCCGATGACCCGTGCTCGACCTTTCGCCGCTCGCGCAGGGTGGCGCCATCGACGAACACGATGTCATTGCCCTGTGCGAGCGCGATTGCGCCGTCGACGGCGACGAAGGGCAGATCATCGCGCCACAGAGTTCGTACACCACCGATGAGCCGGTCGGTGCCGACGTCGACGACCCACGCGGAGTCGCGCGACGCCGAGCGCACAAGGAGGTAGCGACCTAGCGGATCGATGCGAAGGTCCTCGGCGATGCCCGGGAGCTCGACGTGCTCGCTCACCTTCTCCCGGTAGCGATCGATCACGTCAACCTGATGCGACGAGTCCGACAGCGCAAAGAGCCGGTCCCCGCTCGGCGTGGCGACGAGCGCGCGGGCGTGGCCATCGAGCTCGATCACGTTGAGAGGTCGCAAATCACGGGTCCGGACGCCGACCAAGTTGTGTTCGACAGTGAAGTAGAGGCGATCACCCGCTAGACCCCACGCCGCACGCGCCGCGCCGGGCACCTCGGCGGAATCGAGAATCTTCGTGTCCGGCGGCCGCAACCGCCACACGATTGCCGCGTGCTCCTTGCTGGCGACGAGCAAGAGGGAGCCGTCGCTGAGCGGAATCGCCGCCCGGGCTGGCCGGGGCGCCTTGAAGGTCCAGTCGCCGCTTGGCGTGGATCGCAGCAGGCTGCCGTCCTTCGTTAGGCCATAGATTGTCGCGCCGTCGACCGACGACACACCCGTTAGGCGCGTTCGCGTCGCGACGCCGACGTTGTCGAGCCGGAAGTCGACGCGGGCCGGAACACCCTTGGCGTCCACGAATGACAGCAAGCCCGCCTCCTCATCGAACGCGAGCACGCGGGAGATGGACGGAGCCGCATCGGTCGAGCTCCAAACGACGGAATCGAGCCGGGGATAGGCAAGGACGCGTAGCGGTCCCCCGGCGCGTGGGAGGCGCATGACCAGGAGATCGGGGCCGCGGGTACTGCTGGCGGAGGGAGACTCGTGCGCGGCGGGAGCGCGGTCGGCCTGACCACATGCAGCGAGCACGAGCGCTAACGCGATAAGCGGGCGCACGGCAACAACTTAACGGCGCAACTGCTGGAGGCGCAACTGCTGCGCGCGCAACTGCGAGAAGACGCGACTACTGAAAGCGCCTTTCGCAGCTGCGCTGTCAGGCAGGTGCGCCGTCAGCAGTTGCACTTTCAGCAGTCGCGCTCTCCGGCCGTTTCAGAAGGAAGGCCACAAGCTCCACGCGAGGGGTGGGAGCGCGATAGGTAAAACGCCCAGCTCGAAGCGGCGCACGAGCGGAAAGCGCAACTCGGCGTTGGCGACCGCGACACGACTGCCAAGAAGCTGCACGGCACTGCAGTTGGACGGATTCGCGCCGATGATCGGGCACGTGAGATAGAACGAATTGTTCCGATCGTAGCCGCGCACGAAGTCGGGGCGAGCGATGTACTTGGGGAATGCCGTCTCGTTCCGGCCGAACGACATGCTGGTGTAGAAGCGCGTCGCGATCGTTAGGTAGTTGAACAGGATCGGATCATAGCGCCGGTAATCGGCCAGATACTCGACCCACCGGAACGAGCCGATGACCGGGCTCACCTGGAAGCGATACCGACGGCCGTAGATCGGGCCTGTGTAACCGAAGAGCGTGTTGTCGGAGACGTACGCGAGCTGGCCGTCGAGATAATTCAGCGTCGGATCGCGGCCGGTGCTATCGAAGTGGAAGGGCTCGGCGGCGCGGCCGTTATCGAGAACGTTGCGGCTGATGAACCAGCGCTGCCGGCCGACGTTATTGAAGCCGCCGCCAAACTCGATGCGGGTAAAGCGATTCAGTGGATACGCGGTGACGCCGAATGCCTGACGAGCGACGAAGGTGGTGATCTCCTGCTTCTCGGCTGCCTTCTGCGTCACCGCGTCGGCCTTGTACAGCGTATCGCCGGAGAGGAAGTAGTATGGCTGTTGTGAGATTCCGGTGGAGTACTGCCAGCGTCGCGAGAGGTTCGTGAAGCCGATGAACATCCGCGCTTCACTGATGCGGCCGTTCACTTCGCCGGACAATGCCAGACGGTTGTTGCCAAGCATGTCGCTCAGAATCACCGTCGTCCCGCCGAAGACATTACGCCCATAGTTATCAGGGACGTAGCCGATGCTCGGCCGCGCGATGTAATCGGGTTGGAAGCGCACACGATACGGCTCGTTGCGGAACTTCGTCGTATCAGGAAGCGCGAAGTCGGTCGAGTCGAGGAGATCCTTGACACTGACGGGCGGCTTCGCGCCGCGTTCGGCGGCGGTGGCAAAGTCGCCGGAGCTTCGCGTCTCGCCCGTCGAGCTGCGATAGACGGAGGCGCGCCCGGTAAGCGGATCGCCTAACGGTGGAACCGTTCCAGCGTCATTCGCCGCATTCTCGGCAACGATCGCCGGATTCCTTTCCGCCGGCTTGTCGCGGAAGGGCAGCTTCTTGAGGCCACGCGGATTCGCCACCGACCAGATCGTGTACTCGGCGTTCTCGTAATAGGTGAAGGCGAGACGGTCGGCCTTTCGCGCCCAACTGATTGCCGGACTGTATTCGGTGATCGCCGAAATCGATCCGACGACGTTCGTCAGTTGATACTGCTCGGCGGCGTCGAAGTCGTAGAGGAAAACGTTGGCGATACCTGTCCGATCGGAGACGTAGGCGATGGAGCGTCCGTCGGGCGACCACTGCGGATTGATATTCAATCCGCCCTGGTTGGGGAGCACCGTGATTGTGCCCTTCTCGAGATCGAGCAGGGTGATACGCCACTTCGGAAAGCGCAGATAGGTAAAGCTGCTCGTATCGCCACGGTCGCTGGCGAATGCGATCACCTTTCCATCGGGCGACCACTGCGGCTGCAAGTCACCATAGCGGTCGTTCGTTAGGCGCTCGAGGTGGCTCGTCTCGACGTCGACGATGTAGAGATCGGTCAAGCCGCCATTGCTGCCGCTGAAGACGATCCGTTTGCCATCGGGCGACCAACTCGGCCCCGTGACCGCTTCTAGCGGGAGATCGAAGCGCTTGAGTTCCTTGTGTGACTTGACGTCGAGCAGGTACAGCACGTCGCGTCCTTCGCGCTGCGCCGTGAATGCGAGCTGACGGCCGTCTGGTGAGAATGCGCTCTGAGAGTAGAGCAAGCGCAGCTCTTCGAAGTTTGGATCGAAGGTGCTCTTGACCAGCCTCGTTATGCGCTTACCGGTCTCGGCATCGCCCAGCCAGAGGTCGATGAACACCTCGCCGCGCATGAAGCTGCCGTTGGAAAGGAAGACAATGTTCTTCCCGTCAGAGGACAGCGACGGTGCGAGGAAGATCTCGCCGCCGCTGCGGCGCTGCGTGAGGAGGGGCGTCGCGAACTTGCGCGCGCGATCGAGGTTGCCGATCTGCGGCAGGTGTCGCTGCTGCATGTCCTCCTTCCACTCGTCACCGAGGTCCTCGAGCGACAGACCGAGCTCCCGCTTGAACGCGCGCTCGACACCGACGGACGGCGCCGCGTTCATGATCTGACCGATCGCTTCGTCGCCCCACTTCTGTCCGACGAACGTCCAGAATGCGTGCCCGTAGCGGTACGGGAAGTATCGCTCGGGATAGTCGGTCATCTGGTCGATCGTCGGCAGCTTGCCGTTGAGCGCCGCGTCGCGCATCCAGGCATTCGTGAGCGCGTTGTTCGGGCCGAGCGAGAGATACTCCGCCATCCCTTCGGCGAACCAGAGCGGCGGATTGACCTGGGCGAGCGTCTGCAATCCGGCACCCGCCTTTCCATGAGCGAAGATGTCGTACTGAAAGGCGTGCACCATCTCGTGCGTTAGAACATGCTCAAAGCTCTTGTAATCGCCGGTGAAGTTGAGGAGCATGCGGTGGCGAAGCGCCTCGGTGACGCCGCCGGTGCCCTCGCCAAGATCGCCCGTCACGTTGTTCTGTCCGAAATCGTTCCGCGACTCGAACAGCATGATCGGCTTCTTCTCGCGGAACTGATGGTCGAGAATGCGCGACAGGCGCGCATAGGCACGCTCGGCCATTCGCGCCGCATCAGTCGCTGCCTGGGCTTCTTCCGGATAGTAGTAAATCAGGAAGTGCTCGGTCTGTTTCACCTGCCAGTGAAACTGATCGTACTGAACCTGGTTTTGTCCGAAATAGCTCTGCGCCTTCGCAGGCGTGTGTGGCGTCATCGCCGCGATTGCGACAGCGGCGAGCACCACACTTCTTTGCAACGTCACGCACCGGCTCCTTGAGACTCTACCGGGATCAGCGCCGCATCACTCCAGAGGCGCTCGAGCTGATAGAAACTCCGCAGCGTGGGATGAAATAGGTGAATCACGAAATCCACGTAGTCGAGCAGTACCCAGCGGCCCTGGGCCAATCCTTCCACGTGATGTGCCGCCGCCCCATCCCGCTTCAACTCCTCCAGCACGTGCTCAGCGAGCGCACGGACATGCGTATCGGACGTACCACTCGCGATGACGAAGAAATCCGTCATGTCGGAGACTCCACGTAGATCGAGGATCACGACTTCGTTCGCTTTGTGCTCGAGGCAGATTAGAGCTGCACGCTGGGCAAGGAGAGACGAGGAAAGCGAAGTTGTCGTGTTCATCAGCGTCCTGGGTGCTCCGGTTCTCGTAGAGGTTCCGACGCGCGAGTCGGTCTCCTTAGCATAATGCTCGGAGACGAACCGCAAAACGGCCTTTCGCACATAACCGCAATTGACGAGCTATCAGATATCAGGCCACGGACATCGATGGCTTCGAACTGGGGCCAAAAGCCCGGGCGTGGCGGAGCAAAAGGCCCCGAGCATTTCGCTCGGGGCCTCGTCCGACGGTACCGCCAGCTCTCAGAGTCCTACTGCTTGATGACCCACACTCGGATCTCGGGCTTCACATCGGCGTGCAGCCGCACCGGAACCCGGTAGACGCCAAGCGATTTGATCGGCTCGTGCAAGTCGATCTGGCGCTTCTCGAGGTGGAAGCCCTGCTGCTCGAGCTGTTGCGCGATGTCCGCGGCAGTGACGGATCCGAACAGTTTGCCCTCGTCGCCGACCCGTGCCGAGAATGTGAGGGAGACCTGCTCCAGCTTGGTCGCCACCTCCTGCGCCGAGCCGCGGCGTGTGTTTTCAGCTGCCTCGAGACGCTCGCGCTCCTGTTGGATGCGCTTGAGGTTCC
>QHUV01000174.1 GCA_003222065.1 Gemmatimonadota bacterium
CGGCTCACGCAGCTTCGCAAAGACAGCGACGGGCGTTTCAGTATCGAGAAGATAGTCGCGCCAAACCGGCACGAGCGCCCTTTCGCCCCGGGCCATCGCGCGATGCGCGAGCTCGCGAAATGCCGCGAAGGTCATGAGAGCTTTTCATGAGCTGAGCAACCGGAGGCTGTCGCCTCCCGTTGCTCCGGCTTCTGCCGCCTACGAAATTCTCGAATCATGATGCGTCCTATCACGCTGATGACTTCGAAGCCGATCAGTGGCGTCGTAATGCGAGTCGTCGCCCTGTTGCTACTGCACGCCGTGCCGGGCGCTGCCTGCTGCGCGCAGACAGTGTGGAACGACTCGACCACGCGTGCGCTCGTGGAGCTTGCCACGCGACTCCGCGCAGCGCAACTCACCGACACTGGTCTCACCGATTACCACGCCGAGGCGCACGGCTATCTCACCTTTCTCGCGCAGGTCGGCCAGGGATTCGTCGAGCCACCGCGCATCGTGAAGGCGGATGAGCTGGCACTCGAAGTCTATTGGCGTGCGCCCAACCTGAGCAAGCAGCGAATCGTCGGACGTCGAGATACGCTGCTCTTGCCGACCGACATCGCATACCATCGCGATCATCTCGGCATCGTGCAAAACAATTTCCCCGCCATCATTCGCCTCGGCGAAGGGGACGAGGTGCGTGACGTGCCCCACCCACTGTCGCGAGCGGGGCTGGACTTATATGACTTTGCTGTCGGCGACAGCCTGCGCATCGACATGCCCGGTCGTCGAGTGAACGTCTACGAGGTGCGCGTGCGACCGAAGGACGACCGCCAGCCGCGTGTCGTTGGCGCGGTCTACATCGATCGTTCCGAAGGACAGGTGGTGCGAATGGCGCTGACGTTCACGCGGGCCGCACTCCTCGACAATCAGCTCGAGGACGTCTCGATCGTGCTCGAGAATCGCCTAGTGGGCAGCCGATTTTGGCTGCCCTCGAGACAGGAAATCGAGATACGACGCACCGGCACATGGCTCGATTATCCTGTTCGCGGAATCATCCGCGGCCGCTGGGAGATCGGGGACTACGAGATCAATAAAAGAGTACCGTACTCCATGTTCGGCAGCGGGCCGGAGATCGTTCAGGCGCCGCAAGCCGAACAGCGGCGGCACGTGTGGTCGACACCTCGCGTGCTGGATTCGCTGCCTCCCGATGTGCGCGCCGTGACGGACGCGGACGTACGCCGCGTCCAAGCGGAAGCGCGCGCACTCGTTCGCGCTCACGCACTTCAGCGCACGCGCAACTTGGCCCTCTCCGGGCGTGGGATCTCCGATTTCGTTCGCGTCGATCGTGTGGAGGGTCTGGCTTTCGGCGGAGGCCTCACGCAAAGAGTCGGCGGCGGTGTGAGCGTCGCGGGACGCGCCCGCTACGGTATCGA
The DNA here is from genome assembly GCA_003222065.1 of Gemmatimonadota bacterium. Lineage (GTDB taxonomy): Bacteria > Gemmatimonadota > Gemmatimonadetes > Gemmatimonadales > Gemmatimonadaceae > AG2. Next base: position 1,413 of record QHUV01000174.1, read on the forward strand.
CGATCGCCGCCTGAAGGGGCAGGGGCTTCTCGAATGGCAAAGTGGCGCCGGGCTCGCGGTGCGCGCTTTCCTGCAGCGTGATTTTCGCGAGGTCGGCGATGAGCCGGAGCGTTCGAGGGTACTCAACAGCATCGCTGCACAGGAATTCGGTAGCGACTACACCGATCCTTTCGACGTTTTGAGCGGTGGCCTAGCGATCGAAAACGCACCTCCTGGGGAATCGCTCTGGCGGCTCGAGGTTGCCGCCGAACAGCCGTACTCTCTCGCGGTGCACGCATCTCCTGTGGAGGGGAGATTTCTCGCACCGATCGACGCTCAAGCATCTCCTCGAGCGCGCGTCACGCTGCGTCGTGAGCGACCGAGCTCACTTTGGTTTCTTGGTACGGAGCTACGCACGGCAGTCGAGCTGCGCGGTCTCCGATCGTACGGCAGCGCGACCTCGTGCCTGCCTTCCTTTGCCGAGTGCCGCAGCGAGTACACGACGATTCGCGGCGCACTCATCGCCGACGTCGAGCGGCCGTTCGGTCGGCAGCGCATCCTGCTGCACACCATTGGTGGCGCCGTCGGCGGTAAAGGAGATGTCATCCCGTCCACGGAGCTCTTTTATTTCGGCGGACCGATCAGCGGCGCAGGTTATGATTTTCATCAACTCGTGGGGCGAGCGGGTGTGAGCCAGCGCGTTGAATGGCGCTTTCCCGTGCCGTTTGTCGCCTTGCCGCTCGGACGGTTCGGAACGATCCCCGCATCGGCGACGCTCGCACCCTACGGTCAACTCATGGCAATCGGTGGCGGTCCCGTCGCGTTGTCGCGCGGCGGCCAACTTTTCTCGACGAGCGTGCCGGGCGGTTATGCGGCGGCCGGCGTCGGCCTGCTTGCGTTCTTCGACCTTGTCCGTTTCGACGTGTCGCGCGGCTTTCGGGGCGGACGCTGGCTGTTCTCGATCGACGTGAATTCCGAATTCTGGAGCATTCTGTAGCGTCGGCGAGGATCGGCTTATCCTTGCGGCGCGACGGTACGATTTCACCGAACGAAAGGCGCCATCGTGCGTCATGTCCGCTGCGCCGTCGCACCCGGCCGCCGTTGGCGACCGATGGCTGCTTCCTGTGCTCGCATCCGTAGTTGGATGCGAAGCGGCCACGTCGATCGGCGACGTGTGTACGGGAAGTCTGTGGGACACCGTCGTTGCTCGCGAACTGTTTACCGAGAACGAGCTGGTCATGGCAGCGGCGAGACACTTTCATATTGCTGTTGCTGATCTCTCGCGGGTGAGCGCGCAGGCGCTCGAGCTCGTGCCGGAACGTTGGGCACGACATTTCACCGTTCTGCCGCTAACGCTCGAGAACGAAGAACTGCTCATCGCGTCCGGAAACCCCTGCGACGTGGATTGTGAGCGCGCACTGGGGTTTGCCGCCGGCCGTCCAGTGCGATTCGCGATGGCTTCGCCGACGGCAATCACTCGTCGCATCGACGAGGCATACGGCCACGCAGTCGGGGATGACGCGGCCGAGCCGCGATCAGGCACGAACGCCGAGCAGCAGGTGGACGTTCAGCTGCTTGCCGCCGATCACGAGAGCTACGACGCGGCTGCCGACGTGGACGATGACAGTCCCTCGATCTCCCGACTCGTCGACGAGCTACTCGGCGCCGGCATCGCCGAGCGGGCCAGCGACATTCACATCGAGGCGGAAGAGCAGGGGATTGTCGTTAGGCATCGGATCGACGGCGTGATCCGCGTCGCTCGCCGGCTGCCGCGTTCGTTGTCATCGGCGCTCGCCTCTCGCGTCAAGATCATCTCCGGACTCGACATCGCCGATCGACTGCGGCCACAGGATGGACGTGCCCGCGTCGCCGTGAACGGCGTGGCCGTCGATCTTCGCGTCTCGACACTTCCAGCAACCCATGGCGAGAAGATCGTGATTCGCGTGCTGGACGGACGAACAGCCGTCCGCACGCTCGAGTCAATCGGCTTCGCGCCTGACGAGTTGACGCGCATCGGGCGCTTGTTGCAGGCCCGCGAGGGACTCGTGCTCGTGACAGGACCGACGGGGTCGGGAAAAACGACGACGCTTTACGCGGCCCTGCGTCGGCTGAAGCAACGTGGCGTGAACATCGTCACCGTCGAGGACCCAGTCGAGTACCGATTGCCGGGTATCGTGCAGGTGCAGGTGCGCGAACGCGCCGGTCTCACCTTCGCCGCCGCGCTTCGCTCGATCATGCGCCAGGATCCGGACGTGCTCCTCATCGGCGAAATCCGCGACCGGGAGACAGCCGAGATCGCGATTCAAGCATCGCTCACCGGACACCTGGTGTTATCGACGCTGCATACGAATGATGCGGCCACCGCGGTCACACGGCTCATCGATATCGGCGTCGCGCCGTACAAGATCGCGACCGCTGTGAAGGGTGTCCTCGCCCAGCGGCTCGTTCGGCGGTTGTGCGCTAAGTGTCACGGCAGCGAGATGTCCGTTGGCTGCAAAGCGTGCGGCGGCACCGGTTATCATGGACGACTTGCCATCGTCGAAGTGCTGATCGCGACGGCGGAATTCGAGCGGCGCGTCGCCGCCGGGGAGCCGGCCGAACGCATCGCCGAGGCCTCGCGCCGCGAGGGCATGCAGTCCCTCTGGCAATCCGGTATGTCACGCGTGCACGCCGGCGAGACGACCAAGGCAGAAGTGACGCGCGTTGCCGCACCGGATTCGGTGCCGGCGAGTATGACACGACCGGCAGCAGGCGTAGACGAGGAGCAGTCGTTGCGTTATCTCCCGCTCCGGGCTCCGACGCCACCACGCCTCGCCGAACGATCCGTGTCCCAACTCTCCATCGGCACCATCGACGTCTACATCATCCGTCCGCTGCCGGACGGTTGGCGCGTGCTCGTGCTTCAACGGGCGCTCGACACGCGTTGTCCCATGGCGTGGGAGGCAGTGCATGGCCACATCGAGCCCGGCGAGGAGCCCGAGGACGCCGCCGTCCGCGAGGCGCGGGAGGAGGCTGGCCTCGCCATCGCGCGGTTATACAGTGTAACCGTGCAGCCGTTCTACTTGCATCAGTCGCACACGGTGCAACTCGCCGTCGTTTTCGCCGCGTTCGTCGACGAGCCCGCCGCAGTCACGTTAGGCGCCGAGCATCAGCGGGCCGAATGGTTGAGCGTCGACGAGGCGCTCGAGCGATTCCAGTGGCCGCGGGAGCGCGACGCATTGCGAGAGATTGCTCATCTGCTCCGCACCGGAGATGCCGGGCCAGTCGAGGACGTGCTGCGCGTAAAGTGAGAAGTGTCGTCCTGAGCGAAGCGAAGGATGCCGGCCTAGCCTTTGCCCCGCTCGTGCGACGTGCGAAGGACCGTCCCCGTCCCCGTCCCCGTGGTCGGCGCGTTAGGCTTCACGCGCACACTCTTGGCCGGAATACCGACATATACGTGGTACGGACGCACGTCCTTCGTCGCCACCGCCATCGCGCCAACCATGCTCTGTTCGTTGACGTGAACCCCGGCCAGAACCGTAGCGTGGTACGTGATACGCACCCCGTCATCAAGTCTCGTGACCGCGTTCGTCACATCCTTTTGCTCGACGATACTGTGAGTGTGACTGTAGATATTTGCGTAATCGCTGATCGACACGTTGTTGCCGATGATGATCCCGCCGCGATCGTCGAGGAGTACGTTGCGGTGGACGACAACGTTGTCACCGACCTCCATGTTGTAGCCGAACGAGAATTCCACGTTGTGGAACGCTTTGAAGTTCTCGCCACAGCGCTTGAAGATGTAGCGCGCGAGCAATCGGCGCAGCTCGACGCCGAGCCACACGTTCTGCCCTCCGGCCGGCGTGCGATCGAACGAATACCAGAGCCACAGCAGTGGCTTCACGCGCTGAAAGCGCTCGTGGTCGCAATCGGCGTAATACTCGGGCTCGAGCGTCACGTTGCACGGGTCCATCGCCGCCAGCGCGAGTCGCGTCGCCACGGGTAGCCGGATGTCGTTCGCGGCCGTTTCCCAATCGTTCCGATGCTCCGGGTACCAGAGCTCCGTCAGAATGCCGCGACACAGCCGGTTGCGGTCGCACGAAGGATCGTCGAGATCGGCGCGGAGCTGCGACAGCCAGTCACGCGCGGTCGTGGAGACCGGTCGGTCGGCGAGCGCGCGCAGAGGGAGCATTGCCATGGCAGGCGAATGGTTGAAGTCCGAACTTGTCATCCTTCGCTGCGCTCAGGATGACACATCATTCACGAAGCGTAGCTCTGTCGTCCAGCCCCTCGGTTACCTACGGTGTACCGCTCGACCGCCAAGCCGGTTGATCGACCAGCGCCACGACAGCCTCCGCGAGCTCGTCACGTCCTTCGCCAGTCACGGCACTGAATGGGATCACCTGGTCCGCCGTCGTCTCCAGCGCGTCCGTCACCGCCGCGATGCGAGCTGGGCGCTGCGACGCGGACAGCTTGTCGACTTTCGTGAGCGCGAACAAGGTCGGCACGCCGACGGACGCAAGAAAGGCGAGCATCTGGCGGTCGTCGCCGGTCGGATTATGCCTAACGTCAAGCAATTGAACGATCCCTCGGAGCTCACTGCTGCTTCGCGCCACTTTGCCTCGGGCCGCCACCCGGTTGCGCTGGCCATACCGCCGATGAACTCGAGGTTCTTGACGACGAGCGGATCGGCGGCCGGCTTCCTGACGTCGGCGTCTCGTAAGGCAGCCATCAGTGGGTAATCATCCCGGGCGCTGGAACGACGAGCTTCTCGGCTTCCTCTCGCGTTGTCGCCTCACGCTGCTCCAAAGCGAGCTGCAACACTTCGTCCATCGTCCGCACCGGATGGAAGCTCACCGAGGACCGGACTTCGGGCGGAATGTCGTCGAGGTCACGCGCGTTGTGGTACGGGATGAGTACATGCGCAACACGATTTCGATGCGCGGCGACGGCCTTTTCCTTCAAGCCGCCGATCGGCAATACGCGTCCGCGCAGCGTGATCTCGCCCGTCATCGCGACGTCGCCGCGCACGGGAATTCCGGTGAGGGCGCTGACGATCGCCGTGGCAATCGCAATGCCCGCCGATGGCCCGTCCTTTGGAGTAGCGCCAGCCGGTATATGGACGTGGAGGTCGCGGTTGCGATGGAACTCGCGGTCGATTCCCAGCGCGGTTGCCCGTGAGCGCGCGTAACTCAGCGCGGCCGAGGCGGACTCCTTCATGACATCGCCGAGTGTGCCGGTGAGCTGGAGCTTGCCACGGCCGCCGACGACGCTCACCTCGATCTCGAGCACCTCACCGCCGACGCTCGTGTAGGCAAGTCCGGTCGCGACGCCGACCTTGCTCTCGAGGGTGAGCTCGGCGGGATCATACGGTGGCGTCCCCAGCAGCTCTTTCAAGTCAGCGGCTCCAACGTGAGAATCGCGAACCACTGGTATCGCCGGCTCTGATTCGTTAGGCAGCGCTGTCCCATCCGGCGTCGTCGACGGCGTCGCGGGCTCGGCGGCATTCTGCTCGGCGCGGCGCCGGGCGAGCTTGCGCGCGATGCGCCCGATCCGCCGCTCGAGCTCGCGGACTCCCGCTTCCCGCGTGTAACCCTGGACAATCGCCGGAATGACGTCGGCGTCGACCGTCACGCTTTCCGGCGCGAGCCCATTCTGCCGCAGCTGCCGCGGGAGCAAGAACTGCCTAGCGATAGCGAGCTTCTCCTGATCCAGGTAACCGGACAGACGAATGATCTCCATCCGGTCGCGCAGCGGCTCGGGGACCTGCGGCAGATAGTTCGCGGTCGTCACGAACAACACCTGCGACAGGTCGTAATCCACCTCGAGAAAGTGATCGTTGAAGGCGCGATTCTGCTCGGGGTCCAGCACCTCGAGTAGCGCGGCCGACGGATCGCCGCGATAGTCCTGGCCGAGCTTGTCGACTTCGTCGAGGAGGATCACCGGATTCATCACCTCGGCGCGACGCATCGCCTGGATGACACGACCGGGCATGGACCCGATGTACGTGCGGCGGTGGCCACGGATCTCTGCCTCGTCGCGCACGCCACCCAGCGACATGCGCACGAACTTCCTGCCTAACGCGCGGGCGATCGATCGGCCCAGCGACGTCTTGCCGACCCCCGGCGGTCCGACGAGACAGAGAATCGGCCCCTCCATTCGGCCGACGAGCGAGAGTACGCCGATGTAATCGAGGATGCGATCCTTCACTTCCTCGAGGCCGTAGTGGTCTTCGTCGAGGACGCGACGCGCGTGCGCGACGTCCAGGACATCGTCGCTCCGCTCGCTCCAGGGCAATGCGAGCAGCCAATCGACGTAATTGCGGCCGACGGTCGATTCCGGCGACAGCGGCGACATGCGGCGGAGCTTGCGGACTTCGCGCAAAGCGCGCGCCTGCACCGGCTCGGGCATGTGCTTGGCGGCAATCTGAGCCTCGAGACCTTCGACATCCTCGCTGTCGTCCTGTCCGAGCTCACGATGAATCGCCTTCAGCTGCTCCTGCAGGTAGAACTCGCGCTGGTTTTGGAAGAGCGAGCCCCGCACCTCGTCATCGATCTTTCGCTCCAGGCGCAAGAGCTCGCTCTCGGAGCGCAACACTTCCGCCAGCATGCGAAACAGCGCGAGCAGAGAGGACGTCTCGAGCAGGGACTGACGAGTCTCCACGCGCACGCTCAGGTGCGCGGCAATACCGAAGGCTTGCCGCGCCGTGCTGTCGGCTCCCTGGACGAGCGTGACGACCTCCGGGGGGATACGCCGGTGCAGGGAGACATATTCTTCGAATAAAGAGATGACGCGTCGCGCCAACGCCTCCACTTCGTCGACCTCCTCGGGCGACGATTGTTCTTCGACCGCGACAACTTGCGCGCGGAGATGGTCTCCTGTCGGCACATAACGAGTCACACGGACGCGGGCGAGTCCTTCGACGAGGATCTTCGCGGCACCGCTCGGCGCACGCGCGAGCTGCGCTATGCGCGCTACAACGCCGCCTCGATAGAGGTCGGCTGCGGCAGGCTCGTCGGTATCACCGCTTCGCTGCGTGACGAGCAGGATGTAGCGGTCTTCCGCCATCGCACTATCGACGGCCGCGAGTGATGCCGGTCGCCCGACCAGCAGCGGCATCGAGACATGCGGAAAAATCACCACGTCCCGCAGCGCCAAGACGGCCAAGCGGTCGGGTACGTTGAAGACTTCAGCGTCGCGGCGGAGGGTGGGCATCGTTGCGTTGAGCGTTGTGCGTGGTGCGTTGAGCGCTAAAGCTAAAGGGCCAGCACGAAAAAAGTGCTGGCCCATCCTTAACGGTGCCACAACGCCCAGCGCTCCACGCGCTACGCTTCTTTCTTCTTTCGTTGCGGCGAGATCTCGAGCAGCGGCGGCGTTCCGTGAATCACCGATCCTTCGGTGATCTTCACCTCCTCGACGTCCTCGCGTGTCGGGAGGTCGAACATCACGTCTGTCAGGATTTCCTCGACAATAGCGCGAAGGCCACGGGCACCGGTGCCGCGCTTGAGCGCCTTTTGAGCCACCGCTCGTAAAGCGGCTTCGTCGAAGCTGAGCTTGACCTCCTCCAGCTCGAACAGCTTCGCGTACTGCTTCGTGAGCGCGTTCTTCGGCTCCTTGAGAATGCGCACGAGCGAATCCTCATCCAACGCCTCGAGAGCCACCACAACCGGCAAGCGCCCCACCAGTTCCGGGATCAACCCGTAGCGCAGCAGATCATCCGGCTCCACTTCGGCGAAGGGATTCTTCTTCTTCTCAGCCGTCCTGGTGGTATCGACACCCGAGAAGCCGATCTGCCGGCGGCCTGTCCTCGCCTCGATGATCTTCTCGAGACCGTCGAATGCGCCGCCGCAGATGAAGAGAATGTCTTTCGTGTTGATCTGGATGTACTCCTGCTGCGGATGCTTGCGGCCACCCTGCGGCGGCACGGAAGCGATCGTGCCCTCGAGAATCTTCAGCAGGGCTTGCTGTACGCCCTCGCCGGAAACATCTCGCGTTATGCTCGGATTCTCCGATTTGCGCGCAATCTTGTCTATCTCGTCGAT
>QHUV01000719.1 GCA_003222065.1 Gemmatimonadota bacterium
GATGCGCGAGACGGCCGTGCGAACTTGACCATCCGACGCGCCGAGACGGTTCGAGCTGGCGACGAGAACGCTTGCCATCTGAAGCGCTGCCGTGCCGACGTATCGCGAGAAACCGCGGTCGTGCACGACATGCAGTGTCGCGGAGCCGTCGGCATGGAGCTCGAGAGTCGAGCTTCCGATTTGATTGGCACGCACGACGAGCGGATTTTCACGCGTGAAGGAAAAGGCTGGTGCGTGAGCCGATTTGTCCGTGGCTGGAGCGGGCAAGCGCGCGATTACACGATCCTCGCGCCAATAATCTCGAGCGGCGACGAGGCCAGCCATTGGGATCGCCCCCATGATGGTCGTAAGGCCTGGAATCGCAATGATCGAGATGGTTCCTGTGAGGAGATAGGGCGCGAGCGCAGGCGCGATGGCGATGCCCAGGGCCGCGGCTGCGGTAACACCGCCTGCCGTGGCAAGGTGCATTCGTCGTCGACGCCGGTTGAATCGCACGCCGTAACGCCACGCGGCGAACTCCGGGCGCAGCGGCGCCCCGATTCTCACGAGCTCGAGACCGTCGGCGAGACGGGCCAGTCCGATGTTGCCGGTCGAGGCGCGGATTGTCGTCGAGCGAAAAGCACGCTCACACTGGTCGATCGCATCCCAGCGCTCGTCGAGCGGCGAGAGGTTCCATCGAGCGCAGCGTACGCACACGACCCACAGTCGTCCCTTCTTCGAATCGAACGCGAGCCGGTTACCGATCGGGAATGACTCGATGGAATCGTTCGCGCCGAGCGGTCCGTTACAGAAGAGGCAGGAGGCGAACACCAGGAAGCTGAGTACGAGGTGCGAGGGACCTAGCTAGGGAGTGCGCGATGCGTGTGATGAGTCGCACAACGCCCATGTGCGCGCAAGGAGGATGCGCGCCGTTCAGTACATTGATGCGCGGACGGTTGCTACAATTCACCAAACCTTAATCCGCATTCAATGCTCGCTCCATTCTTCGCCGCGCTGCTGCTGCAAAGCGCATATCAACAGCCAGGCGCCGTCAAGAATCCAGCCGAATCATCGCCGCCGAGTGGCGACACCATCGGATACTGGCAGCAGCACGTCCACTACCGCATCGTAGCACGTCTGGACGAGGCGGCGATGCGCCTGAGGTCGCGTGGCTCGCTGGTGTACGTGAACAACTCGCCCGACACGCTGCGCGAGATGTACTTCCACCAATATCTGAACGCCTTCCGCCCCGGCTCGAAGTGGAGCGCTGTGGACCAGAAGGAGCGGCGCGTCCGCTTTCAGAATCTCGCTGATCCCGATTACGGCTATGAGCGCTTCACCTCGCCGCCGACGGTGGATGGCGCGCCAGTCTT
>QHUV01000175.1 GCA_003222065.1 Gemmatimonadota bacterium
AAGACGCATGATGTCGCATCACATACCCGGCGCGCCGACATTCTGATTGTCGCGGCGGGCCGGCCGCGGATGATCACGGCGGACATGGTCAAACGAGGCGCCATCGTCATCGACGTCGGGATGAATCGGATTCCGGATGCGAGTAAGAAGAGCGGCGCGCAATTGGTCGGTGACGTCGACTTCGATCGCGTTCGCGAGGTCGCGTCGCTCATTACGCCAGTGCCGGGCGGCGTGGGCAAGATGACAATCGCCATGCTGATGCGGAACACGGTTCGCGCCGCGCTTCGCGCAGGTCGTAAATGACGATGCGAAAGCGGCGCGACTCACGACCCGCGCACAGCGACGACCGTGGCGTGCGCGGCGACCTGGATCTCTTCGGTCCTCCGCCGGCCCCCGAGCCGCGCGTTGAACCCGCGTCACACGCGCCGATTGCGGGGATCTACGAGGATCTCGGCACCACGTTTCCCGGTGCGTCGCCATCGTCCGCGGTAAGTGTCGCGACCGTCACGGAAACCGCGAAGGACATTCTCGAAGGCGCGTTCATGCCGCTCTGGGTGCGCGGCGAGATCATCGATTTCAAGGCACACCGGAACGGCCACTGGTATTTCTGTCTCCGCGACGGCAATGCCCAGCTGCGTTGCGTCGTCTGGTCGAAGGATCGTCGCTCGATCCCCGCTGCACCTGACGACGGAATGCAAGTGACCGCGTTCGGCCAACTCACTGTGTACGCCGCGCGCGGCGACATGCAGTTCGCGGTCCGCCGGCTCGAGGCGGAGGGGGACGGCTTGTGGCGCAAAGCCCTCGAGCGCACACGCGCGAAGCTGGAGAAAGACGGACTCCTGGCGCGCGAGCGGAAGCGCCCGTTGCCACGTTATCCACGCGTCGTTGCCGTCGTCACCAGTCCCGACGGCGCCGCGCTGCACGACATCGTCGCCGTCGTTAGGCGACGGGCGCCGCACGTCAAGCTCGTCGTCGTTCCGGCCACCGTGCAGGGCGACGCGGCGATCGAGGAGCTGTGCTTTGCGCTCGATCAGGTGCGCCGGTGGAATCTGGCGGACACGGTCATCATTGGCCGCGGTGGCGGCGCGCGCGAAGATCTGCGGGCGTTCAATGACGAACGAGTCGCGCGTGCGATCGCGCGCTGTCCCGCACCAACCATTTCCGCGGTCGGGCACGAGATCGACGTCACGATCTGCGATCTCGTCGCCGACCATCGGGCGCCGACACCGTCGGCGGCGGCGGAAGCGGCTGTTCGTGCCACGGAGGAGTTGCTCGTCGAGCTGCAGGCAAAGGCGCGACACCTCGTCGGCGCGATGAGCGCCCGGCTCGACGAAGGACACGTCGCGGTCCACCGTCTTGCCGGAGACCTAACGACGGCGAGTCGAAGTGTCGTCGAGCGTCGCGCCGGCCGCATCGCCGCCGCCGCGGGGCGGCTCCATGCCCTCAGCCCACTCGCGACGCTGGCTCGCGGCTACGCCATTGCGCAGGGCGACGATGGCCGTACGCTCGCGTCGATCGACGCCTTCGCGCCGGCAGCGGAATTTGATCTCCGGCTCAGGGACGGCAGCGTGCGCTCGACCGTGAAGTCAATTTCAGCGACCGATCGTAAGGCGGAGGCATAGCATCGCATGCCATTTGAGTCGTACCTGAAGCGCCTCGAGATGATCGTGGCCGAGCTCGAAGGCGATCAGCTCGAGTTGGCACGCGCCCTCGAACTATTCGAGGAGGGAGTGGAGTGCCTGCGGTCGGCGTCCAAGGAGCTCGCGGACGCACGCTCCCACGTACAACGTCTCGTCGAGCGTGACGACGGCAGCTTCGAGCTCACCGACTTTCGTGGCTGAACGCGCAACCATCGGCACGTACGACGCAACCGTAGTCGCGGAGATCGACACCAATCGACGCCGCATCGACGACGCATTGGCATCGCTCTGTCACCGCGATCTGTCATCGCTCGACAATTGCGCGCCCGACGTCGCCGCGGCGATTCGCTACAGCTTACTCGGCGGCGGAAAGCGATTTCGCGGCATCCTCTTTCTGGCCGCGTATCGCGCCGCCGGCGGCATTGCCGACGCGACGGACCTCGCCGCGGCAATCGAGATCGTGCACGCCTATTCGCTCGTGCATGACGATTTGCCGTGCATGGACAACGACGATCTGCGGCGTGGGCGGCCCACGGCTCATCGCGTGTTTGGCGCGCGCACGGCGACGGTTGCTGGGGTGACCATGGTGCCTCTGGCGGCGCGCACCGCGGCACGCGCGGCAGCGACGTTGCCGGGTGCGAACGCGACACGCGTCGTACAGGAGCTCATGAGCGCAGCCGGCGCCGGAGGAATGATCGGCGGACAGATGCTCGATCTCGAGGGCGAGGCAAAGCCGCTCGCGTTGGCAGAGCTGGAACTGATCCACCGCGGCAAGACAGGCGCACTGGTGTCCGTCGCGGCTCTCCTTGGCGGTGTCGCCGCGGGCGCATCGGAGGCCGCAATCGGGGCGCTGGCCAAATATGGCGCCGATCTCGGTCTCGCATTTCAGATCGCCGACGATGTGTTGGACGTCACCGGGACATCCGAAGCGCTCGGCAAGACCGCCGGACGCGACGCCGCGCTCCGCAAGAGCACTTACCCGTCACTACTCGGACTCGAAGCCGCGCAACGGCGGGCGGAGGCACTCGTCGCAGATGGTTGCGCAGCGCTGGATCGTGTCGGGCTCCTCACGCCGGTACTGGAGAGCATTGCACATTTCGTCGTCAGGCGTAGTTCGTAACCTTGACACCGGACCCGTAACAGGGACCTGAACCATTCGCTAGCTTTAGACCCGGTATGTCGATTCTCGAGCGAATCCAATCTCCTGCTGACTTGCGCAGCTTGACTCGCGACGAGCTGCATACGCTCGCCGACGAGATCCGCGCGCGACTGATCGACGTGTGCTCGCGGACCGGAGGGCACATCGGGGCCGGCCTCGGCGTCGTCGAGCTAACGGTCGCGCTACACGCGGCGTTCGAGACGCCGCGCGACCAGCTCCTCTGGGACGTTGGGCATCAAGGGTATCCGCACAAGTTGCTCAGTGGCCGCAACGAGCGCCTCGAGACGTTGCGTCAGGAGAACGGCATCTCGGGATTCCTGAAACGCACGGAGAGCGAGTACGACGTCTTTGGCGCTGGCCACGCGGCGACCGCCATTTCCGCGGCACTCGGTGTCGCGGCAGGTCGCGACCTCCGGCACGAGAAGTACAAGGTCATCGCCGTCGTCGGTGACGGCGCGCTCACGTGCGGGCTGGCGTATGAAGGCTTGAACAATGCCGGCCACTCCGAGCGCGACGTCATCGTGGTGCTCAATGACAACGAGATGTCAATCGCGCCTAACGTCGGCGCGATCTCCAAATACCTGACGTCGGTGCAACGGAACTCCTTGTACAACCGGGTGCGGTCGGCGATCGGCGATCTTGCGGACGGCGGCCCTGGTGGTCTGTTCTCGTCGATCGGACTCGGCACGTGGGTGCGGCGCTGGGAAGAGAGTCTCAAGGCATTGCTGACGCCGGGTGTGCTCTTCGAGGAGCTCGGCTTTCGGTATTTCGGTCCCATCGACGGCCACGACATCGACGCGATGATCGAGACGTTCACCGCGGTGCGCGACCTGGGTGGTCCCCGGCTCGTGCACGTGCGCACGCAGAAGGGAAAGGGCTTTCCCGCCGGTGAGAGTCTCGAGAAATGGCATGCGCTTCCGCCTGACCACGACCCGTCGACGGGCAAGCTTCGTCATGCGTCGGGAGCGACGACTTACCAGAAAGTCTTTGGCAAGGGACTCGTCGAGCTCGGGACGGAGAACGACCAGGTCGTCGCGATCACCGCGGCGATGCCGAGTGGCACGAGCACCGACTTGTTCGCAAAGGCTTATCCGGCTCGCTTTTTTGATGTCGGCATTGCCGAAGCGCACGCGGTGACGTTCGCGGCTGGATTGGCAACACGTGGAATCCGTCCCGTGGTCGCGATCTATTCGACGTTCCTCCAGCGGGCGTACGACAGCATCATTCACGATGTCGCCATTCAGTCGCTGCCGGTCATCTTCTGTCTCGATCGCGCGGGTCTCGTTGGTGAAGACGGCGAGACGCACATGGGCTTGTACGACATTGCCTATCTGCTCGCCGTGCCTAACGTGACGGTGACGGCGCCGAAGGACGCACGCGAGATGCTTGGCCTGCTGCGCACCGCGATTCAGCATCAGCGGGGGCCGTTCTCGATTCGCTACCCACGAGACGCCGCGCCGGACAGCGTTCCCGCGATCTCGGAGATCGAGCTGGTGCCATACGGCACCTGGGAGGTCATGCGGCACGGATCGGAGATCGCCATACTCGCGGCCGGCACCATGGTGCGGCCCGCCATCGACGCCGCGGGCGTCCTGGCATCCGAAGGCTTGCGCGTAACGGTCGTGAATTGTCGCTTCCTCAAGCCGTATGACGAAGTCACCCTTGCCGCGGTCCTTGCCAGTCATGGGCGCGTGCTGGTGGTGGAGGAGGGCACGGTGGTCAATGGTTTCGGTGCGTACATGTCGACAGTGATCGCGCGCCAGGATCCGTCGATCCGTGTTGCGGTGCACGGTGTACCGGATCGCATCATCCCTGCGGCTTCGCGCGCTCGTCAACTCGCGCTCACCGGGCTCGATGCCACTGGGATCGCGGAACGTGTCCGCGCGCTGCACGAGCAAGAGAGCGAGGCAGTCGCCGGGTGATCCGCGTCGGCGTCGTTGGACACCGGGGCTACGCGGGACTGCCTGACGTTCTCCAGACGCTGGAGGAGCTGTCGCCCGGTCTCGGTCTCGAGCTCCACTTCGAGCCCGAAATCCACGAAGCGGCGGGCTACGGCAAGGAGCTGGGCGATCCGTCACAGCTCGACGTCCTGCTCACGTTAGGCGGCGACGGCACGCTCCTCCGCGGTGCCCGCCTTCTGGATCCGCATCAGGTGCCGATCTTGGGCGTGAACCTCGGGCGTCTCGGTTTTCTCACGTGCTGCCCGGCGGACCAGCTGTCATCGGCGCTGATGCGGTTCGCGCGCCGCGACTATCTGGTCGAGTCACGCATGGCGATTCGCGCCCGCGTGCTCGACGCGTTCGGACGCGAGCGGCACAACTGGGTCGCGTTGAATGACGTCGTCCTCCACAAGGGCGGCTTCGCGCGCGTCGTCGAGCTCCGCGTTTGCGCGGACGGTGAGACGATGGCCACGTATGGCGCCGATGGTGTGGTGATCTCGACGCCGACGGGATCGACGGCCTACAGTCTGTCGGCTGGCGGCCCGGTTGTCTTTCCGACGCTCGAAGCGCTCCTCGTTACACCCGTCTCCGCGCACGCTTTGGCGATCCGGCCGCTCATCCTCCCGCCTGGCACGGAGGTCACCGTGCAAGCGGAAGGTTTTCCCGAAGAATTATTGGTCACGATCGACGGCCAGGTGGGCTCCACTTTCGCTAGCGGCGAGACGCTCAGCATTCGTCGCGGTGAATGGGGAGTGCTCATCGTGCGCTTCCCGGGCGGCAGCTTCTTCAAGACGCTTCGACAGAAGCTCGGATGGGGCGGCCTCAAGGAACGCGATGAGAACTTCGGTACGTGAGGCGATGTTATCGGAATTGCGGATCAAGAACTTCGCGATCATTGAATCGCTTTCGCTGCCCTTGGCGCGGGGATTCAACGTGCTATCCGGCGAAACCGGCGCGGGGAAATCGATCATTGTCGGCGCGCTTGGCCTATTGCTCGGCGAACGTGCGAGCACTGATCTGATCCGCACCGGCGCCGATCGCGCCACGGTGGAAGGCGTGTTCGAGATCGGCGAGCATCCGG
>QHUV01000176.1 GCA_003222065.1 Gemmatimonadota bacterium
GACGGCGTCGACATCGTCGGCGATTGGTACCGCGCGACGTTAGGCACGCGCGCCGAGGGCACCTCGCCGCCGGAGCTCTATCATCACTACACGGGCCACGACAACAACCGCGACTGGTACGCGTTCACGCAGGTCGAGACGCAGTACACGGTGGATTCGTTGTATACGCCGTGGGATCCGGAGATCGTCAACGATATCCATCAGCAGGGGTCCAATGCGGGTCGAATCTTCATTCCTCCGTACATGGACCCGGTCGAGCCCAATATTGACCCCATTCTCACGGCGGGCACGAATTCGTTAGGCATGGCGATGAGCTGGCGGCTGATCGCCGACGGTCTCACCGGCGTCGCCACGAACGCGTCGTACGACGAGTGGTCGCCGGCGCGCCAGTACTCGCTGTACCACCGCGGGGTCCGCATTCTGACGGAGACGGCGAGCGCGCGTTTGGCGTCGCCATTGGCGCTCGAATTCGAGCAGCTCGGACCCGGCCGCGGATATGACGCGCGCGACGCGACCTGGAACTATCCGGCGCTTTGGACCGGCGGTACGTGGCGATACGGCGATATCGTTCGCTATCAGGTCGACGCGACGTGGGCGATGCTGAGTCAGGCGGCGCGCGACCGCCGCGCGTGGGTCGAGAGCTACGCGGCGCTCGGCAAGCGCGCGCTCACCGATCAGAGCAGGACACCGGTGTGGGGACGCGAGCCCTGGCCGGCAGCGTTCGTCATCGCGAAGAGCCAACCTAACGAATCCGCACTGCGGCGGCTTCTGCATACGCTGCAGCGCGGCCAGGTCGAGATCCGTGAAGCCACGTCCCCGATCACCACGACGAGCACGACGTACCCTGCCGGAAGCTACGTCGTGTTGACGCGGCAGCCGTACGGCGGATTCGGCAAGGCGCTGCTCGAGCGGCAGCGCTACCCCGATCTGCGCGAATATCCGAACGGTCCGCCGAAGCGGCCGTACGACGTGACAGCGCACACGCTGCCGCTCCTCTTCGGCGTCGACGTCGCCGAAGTGCGCGGCGCTGAACCCGCGGCGAGCGCACCGATCGCGCCGGTGACCGAAGGAGCGCTTTCCGCACCTGGCCTAACGGGGAGCCAACGGCGCATCGGCGTCTATCGCAGCTACAACGCGTCGATGGACGAGGGCTGGACTCGCTACGCCTTCGACAGCTACCACATCAAGTACGCCTCGATCGTCGACCGTGACGTCCGCGCCGGCCAGCTCGGCAACCGGTTCGACGTCATCGTCATTCCCGACCAGCAGCCTAACGCGATCGTCCGCGGCCTCGGCTCCAATTATCCCGATTCCCTGCGTGGCGGGCTCGGCGACGAGGGAGCCAGGGCGCTCACGGACTTCGTCGAGAAGGGCGGCACGCTGGTGACCTTCAATGGCGCGTCGGAGTATGCGATCGAGGCGCTGAAGCTTCCTGTGCACAACGTGCTCGCCGGAGTACGCAGCACGGACTTCTACGCACCTGGTTCCCTGCTCGGCGTCGAGTTGCGTCGCGATCATCCGATTGCCCGCGATTTCTTCGCGCCGGTGCCGGCGGTATGGTTCGAGGAGAGCCCCGCGTTCCAGGTCGACGACACGACGCAGGCGACCGTAATCGCGTCGTATCCCGTGACGGGGAATCCGCTCCTGTCAGGTTGGCTCCTCGGCGGCGCCAAGCTCAATGGCAAGGCGGCACTCGTCGACGTCAAGCGCGGCGCCGGACACGTCGTACTATTCGGATTCCGTCCGCAGTATCGCGGGCAGAGCCTCGCGACGTATCCGCTGGTGTGGGGGGCGATGAGATAGGGGACTGCGCTCTCCTGTAGTTTCAGCTCCCTGCCCGCTGCAGCGTCGCCTCGAGCTCGTTCAACTCCGGAGGCATGAGCACCATCTCAATGTTGTGCGCCAGCGCGACGGCGCGAACACGATCGAGCGCCTGAGGTGTGCCGAAGATGACCACGGACACACCGCGCATCGTCGCACGTCCGAAGAACTCGCCGCGACAGGACACCGGATCGGTGCAGTCGACAAGACAGATGCGCGGCCGGACACGCCGTATGGTTTCGTCAGCTGATTCAGGCGGTCGGGCGAAATGCACGTCGTAGCCTAATGTCTCGACGAGGCCGCCAAGCAGGGCCGCGGCCACGGGATCATGTGAGAGAATGAGAACGAGCGGCTCGCGCGGGTCCGTGCGAGAAGACTGTCGGCGGTTCGCGGTCATCGCACCTTGGGAGCAATCAGTTCGTTTGCCGCAAACGGTACACCACGACTATTGACGGCACCGAAATCCCGCGTGAGATTCACGGCCCGACACGCAGAGCACTGCTGCTCGCGCATCCCTTGCCTTCGCCCCGTTTCTTCATGATGGCCTTCGATCGGATGCCGTCGCCGCGACTCGAGGCCGAGACACTCGACGCCCTGCGCGCTGTCATGCAGCGCGCGATACACCGAGGTGATCACGCGGGCGAGCTCCAAGACGTCCTGTCGCGCGCCGCGGCGGAGTCGCGGGAGAAGAGCATCCACGCTGAGCAGCTGCTCGTCATCCTGAAAGAGCTCTGGCATTCGCTGCCCGACCTGCGCGGTGCGGAAGGCACCGATCGGCAGAACGAGTTGCTGCAGGAGCTCATCTCGCGCTGCATCACACAATATTACGCCACCTAACGACGTCGCGCTGCCGATCGACGACGTACTCGATGACGTACGGGCCGCGCTCCGTACCGCGTCGGGCGCGGTCCTGCGAGCGCCGCCGGGCGCCGGAAAGACGACGCGTGTGCCGCTGGCGCTGCTCGGCGAGCCGTGGCTCGGCTCGGCGAAGATCGTCATGCTCGAGCCGCGCCGACTCGCCGCCCGCGCCGCGGCGCGGCGTCTCGCTCTCTCGTTAGGCGAGCAAGTCGGGCGCACGGTAGGGTATCGTGTTCGCCACGACACCCGCGTTTCGGCGAGCACGCGACTCGAGGTCGTCACCGAGGGCGTGCTGACGCGACTCCTCCAGGACGATCCGACGCTCGACGGTGTCGGGCTCCTCATCTTCGACGAGTTCCACGAGCGCAGCCTGCATGCCGATCTCGGCCTGGCGCTCGCGCTCACCGCGCAGCGTCTGGTGCAGCCGGAGCTGCGCATCCTCGTGATGTCGGCGACGCTCGATGTGGCGCCCGTCGCGCGCCTCCTCGGCGACGTGCCAGTGATCGTAAGCGAAGGACGGGAGTTCCCGGTCGACACGCGCTATCTGCGCGAGCCGCTCGCTGACCGGCGGGACGCGCGGCTGATCGAAGCGCGCGTCGTCGCGACGGTCGGCCGCGCCTTGGCAGAGACCGAGGGAGACATACTCGTGTTCCTCCCCGGCGCGGCCGAGATCCGACGCGTAGAGCTTTTGATCGCCGGCCTCATTGATTCGAAACGCGTACTCGTCGCGCCACTGCACGGCAGCCTTCCAGCCGAGGCGCAGGATCGGGCGCTTCTTCCTGGTCCGACCGGCCTGCGCAAGGTGGTGCTCGCGACGTCGATCGCCGAGACGAGCCTAACGATCGAAGGCGTGCACGTCGTCATCGACAGTGGCTTGGCGCGCGTGCCCCGCTTCTCGCCGCGCACCGGCATGACCCGACTCGAGACGGTGCGAGTGAATGCCGCCTCGGCGGATCAGCGTCGCGGCCGCGCTGGACGGCTCGCGCCAGGCATCTGCTATCGTCTTTGGACCGAGGCCGAGCAGATACAGCTCGTGCCGCGCGGCTCGCCCGAGATCCTCGAAGCGGATCTTGCGCCGCTCGCGCTCGAGCTTGCCGTCGCCGGAATTGCCGACGTACAGGACTTGGGCTGGCTCGACGCGCCGCCGCCCGCGGCCATCGCCCAAGGCCGCGAGCTGCTCCGCGAGCTCGAGGCGATCGACGACCAAGCGCGGGTGACGGCCCACGGCCGCGCGATCGCGCGCCTTGCGCTGCATCCGCGGGTCGCTCACATGATGTTGCGCGCCCTTCCCCTTCGACTCGGTTTGACAGCATGCCGGCTCGCGGCCTTGCTTGGCGAGCGTGATCTCCTTCGCGGCGACACGTCGACACCGTTAGGCACGGACATCCGGCTCCGGCTCGAGGCGCTCGACGGACGAACGGCACCGCTGCCCGGTTCGCGCGCCGACCAGGGCACGGTACGCCGAGTGCGCACGGAGGCCGATCACCTCGCGCGTCAGCTCGGCGTTAGGTCCGACGGTCCCCACGATGCCGAAGCGGCGGGACTCTTGATTGCCTTCGCGTACCCCGATCGGATCGCGCAGCGACGCCGCGAAGGCGCGCGTGGCCGCTACGTGTTGCGAAACGGACGCGGCGCCGCCCTCGACGCCGCTGATCCGTTAGGCGGCGAGGACCTTGTCGCCATCGCCGCCGTCGA
>QHUV01000177.1 GCA_003222065.1 Gemmatimonadota bacterium
GAGCTCCTCCGCGAGCTTCGCGCCGGCGATCCCGGCGCTCTGGCCCGGCTCCGTGTGCACATGTCGCGTCCCACTCGTCAAGCGGGCGTCGCGATCGCGCTCGCCGATGCCCAGTTCGTCCTCGCCCGCGAACACGGGTTCGAGAGTTGGGCAAAGCTCAAGCGCCACGTACAATCGGTCGAGCGTCCGGGCGACTTCGATGAGGCGATTTGGGGTCGCGACACGTGGCCGTTTCTCGTCGCCGTGTACGAAGGGCGCGAAGATACGGTGCGGGCGATGTTGCGCGCCGATCCGACGGTCGCGCGCGCCGAATATGCGTATATGCAACCCCTACACTACGCCGTACGCGGCGGACGCGTGGGCATGGTGGAGCTGCTGTTGGCCGCCGGTGCCGATCCACTCGCGGAAGGTTGGTCGGGGCGCATCGGCGACGACACGCCTCTCGCGAGAGCGCGCGATCGTGAACAACCCGACATCATCGCATTGCTCGAGGGCGCGGCCGCGCATGCGCTCCCGACCGTTCCACCCCGCGACGTACGAACGACAGACGCGTGGCGTGAGCTCGAGAACGAGATGTTCAAGCGTTGTGGCAACGGGGACGCGGCTGGCGCGCTCGAGATGATTCGCGAGCACGCTGGTATCGCACAAGCGGGCCTCTACGAAGCCGTCCATCACGCGCACGCGGACGTCGTGCGTCTCCTGCTCGATCATGGCGCCGACCCAACGATTCCGTGGCGCTGGGCATGCTGGTACACGCCGCTCATGCACTCGCTCCGGTATCCGGAACCGCGGTACGAGATTGCTCAATGGCTGCTGGACGCCGGTGTGAGACCCGACGAAACGAATGGCCTCGGCATGGCCACGTTGCACATCCTCGCGAATGAGGGCACCACCGATGCCGTCGCCTGGCTGCTCGACCGAGGCGGCGACATTCACCTGCGCGATCGAGAGTTCGAGTCGACGCCGCTCGCGTGGGCAGCGCGCGCGGGACGCGAGGAGATGCTGCGATTTCTGCTCTCGCACGGGGCGAAACTCAGGCTGCCGGACGACGAGCCGTGGGCAACCCCGGCCGCCTGGGCGCGGCGGCGCGGACACCATCGCATCCTGGAGCTGTTGAGCGCCGCGTCCTGACGACCTTGTGGTCGCCCTCGCCGGTGCCCACTCTCAAGCCCATCGGCAGCGAGGAGGAATCACGTGAGAGCGTTGACGCTGTGCGGTTGCATCGTTCTTACCGGCGTGCTCGCGGCATTGCCGAGCCGCATCGAGCGAGCAACGATTGTTACGCCCGCGATGAGCCGAGGCGCGAGTACGAGCGACTCTGTCGACGCCCGAACACGCGCCGCGCTGCTCGCCTCGCGCGACGCGATTTGGCGCGCGTGGTTCGCCAACGATACCGCCGCCCTTGCCCGTCTCTTACCACGTTCGACAACCGCGGGCGAGCAACGCGGCTGGCAGAATCGAGATGAGATTCTCGCCGATGCGCGCCGTGCCGCGGAATCGGGCCAGAAGCTCGTCGGAATTCATTTCGACAACACACGCATCTATGTGAACGGGGACGTGGCGGTCCTTTTCTCCGATTATTCGCTCGACGTGTCGCGTAACGGAAAGCGGACGAGCATGGGGGGGAATGCTTCAGAGGTCTTTGTGCGAGTCAACGGCGCATGGGTGAACCCGTTTTGGTATCTCGGCCCGCATTGACCGGCGTCGCCGCGGTCGCCCCGGTTCTCGTTTTCATCGTCGGACCGCCCGCCGTTGGCAAGATGACGGTTGGGCACGAGCTCGCGGGGCGGACGGGCCTCAAGCTCTTTCACAATCATCATAGTATCGACCTCGCGCTCCGCTTCTTTGCGTTCGGGACGCCCCCGTTTCATCGGCTCGTCGGCGAATTTCGGAGGCGGATCTTCGAGGAGGTCGCGGCGAGCGATCTGCCGGGGCTGATCTTCACATATGTCTGGGCGTTCGACCACGCGTCGGATGACGCCACAGTCGAGGAGTATGCACAGATCTTCCGCTCGCGTGGTGGGCGCGTGGTGTACGCGGAGCTCGAGTGCACCCAGGAAGAGCGACTGCGTCGCAACGAGACGGAATTTCGCCTTGCCGAGAAGCCGTTCAAGCGTGATCTCGAGGCGTCGCGCCGCCAGCTCCTCGAGCTGGACGATAAGTACCAGCTAAACTCGCGCGGGCGATTCGCCGAACGCACCGACTATCTGCACCTTGACAACACGAGCCTCAGCGCCGCTGCTGTTGCGGAGCGGATTATCCAGACGTTCGGTCTCCGTTCCCGAGCCGCGAACCCCTAGCTTCTCATCGCTTGTAGACGCGGACGTAGTCGACGAGCATCGTCTGCGGGAACACGGTCGTGGCGTCGGGATCGTTAGGCCAACCGCCCCCGACGGCGACGTTCAGTAGCATGAAGAAAGGGTGGTCGAAGACCCACGTGCCGGTGCTGGGTATGCTGCTCAGCGTCGTGTCGAAATACCGGCTAGAGTCGACAAACCACTTGATCGAGCCTGGTGTCCATTCCACGGCGTACACGTGGAAGTCGTCGGCAAACGTGCCCTGTGCGAGGTTGTACGGCCCCCCGATGCCGCTCGCGCCGGAGTATCCCGGCCCGTGCATCGTGCCGTGCACGACGGTCGGCTCCCGCCCAATGTTCTCCATGATGTCGATCTCGCCGCTGCGCGGCCACCCGACGCCATCGATGTTGTCGCCGAGCATCCAGAACGCCGGCCACAGTCCCTGTCCGCGGGGGATTCGGATGCGCGCCTCGAATCGGCCGTATGTCTGAGCGAAGAGACCCTTCGTCTTGATTCGCGCCGACGTGTACAAGCAGTGGCCGTACCAGCACGAATAGTTGGACGCCGACGGTTCCGCGAGCGCGGTGATTACGAGGTGGCCGGCGCCGTCGAGCGCGATGTTCTCCTGTCGCGTGGTATAGAACTCTCGCTCCTGATTTCCCCAGCCACCGCCACCGGTGTCGGCCGCCCACTTGGCGCGATCGAAGGATGCGCCGGCGGTCCCATCGAACTCGTCGCTCCAGGCGAGCGTCCACGGTGGCGTCGTCGTCGTGTCCGGGGTAGGCGTCACCGTCTTGACCGTGGGCGCGCTGGACGCGCATGCGGCAAGGAGCCCTGCCCCGAGACCGACAACGATCTGCCTAACGATGATCCATTTCATCGACGCCGATATCGTTGGGAGCTTGCCATGCTGAGCGAGGCGAGGGTACGGCCATGACAACCAATCAGAATCGGAGTTACATTAGCACGACCCTTCAACATCTGTCCAATCATGAAGAATCTGGCGCTCGTTCTTGCCGCGAGCCTGCTGTCCGCCGCGGCACGACAGGCTCCGAGTCCGGAGCTCGTACGTTGGCAGCGCGAGGCGCGGGACGTCACGATCACTCGCGACACCTGGGGCATCCCGCACATTCACGGCAAGAGTGACGCCGACGCCGTTTTCGGCCTCGTGTACGCGGAGGCCGAGGACGACTTCAATCGCGTCGAGACGAACTACATCAACGCGATGGGCCGGCTGGCCGAAGCCGAGGGAGAGCGAGAGATCTATCGCGACTTGCGTATGAAGTTGTTCATCGATCCCGATAGCCTGAAGGCGCAATACGCGGCCAGCCCAGAGTGGCTCAAGGCGCTGATGAACGGCTGGGCGGACGGTTTGAACTTCTATCTGCACAACCATCCCGAGGTGAAGCCGCGCGTCATCACGCAGTTCGAGCCGTGGATGGCGCTCAGCTTCAGCGAAGGGAGCATTGGCGGCGACATCGAGCGGGTGAGTCTCATCCAACTCGAGGCGTTTTATGGCAATCATCCGCGGGCCGCTGTCAAGACGTCGGCCACCGACGGCGACGGACCTAACGAGCCGGCAGGATCCAACGGCATCGCCATTGCCCCGGCGAACACCGTCAATCATCGCGCGCTGCTGTTGATCAACCCGCACACGTCGTTCTTCTTCCGCGCCGAGGTGCAGGTCACGAGCGACGAAGGGCTCAACGCATATGGCGCCGTGACGTGGGGCCAATTCTTCGTCTATCAGGGGTTCAACGAGCGCGCGGGATGGATGCACACCTCGAGCGGCGTCGACGCGATCGATGAATATCTCGAGACGATCGTGAAGAAGGGTGATCAGATGTTCTATAAATACGGCAACGAGGAGCGCCCGGTTGGGATCAGCACCATCGAAGTACCGTACAGAACGCTGACCAGGATGGCCACGAAACAATTCACCGTCTATCGCACGCATCATGGTCCGATCATCCGTGAGGCAAACGGGAAGTGGGTGAGCATCCGCATGATGCAGGACCCCGTCAAAGCACTCACGCAGTCGTATACACGCACGAAGGCGCGTGATTACAAGACGTTCAAGCAAAGCATGGAGCTGCATACCAACTCGTCGAACAACACGATCTTTGCCGACGCCGACGGCGACATCGCGTACTTCCATGGGAATTTCATCCCGCGCCGCAGCACGCACTTCGATTGGACGAGGCCCGTCGACGGCAGCGACACGGCCACCGACTGGCACGGCCTGTTGTCGGTCGACGAGACGCCGCACCTGCTCAATCCGGCGAGCGGCTGGCTTTATAACTCGAATAACTGGCCGTGGTCGGCGGCCGGACCTTCGAGTCCCAAGCGAACCGATTATCCGGCCTACGTCGAGACGGGCTACGAGGAGTCCGCGCGTGGCGTCCACGCGGTGCGCGTGCTCTCGAACAAAAAGGATTTCAGCATCGAAGGCCTGCGCGCCGCCGCCTATGACAGCTATTTGCCGGCGTTCGAGAAGCTCATCCCTTCCTTACTCTCGGCGTACGACCAACTGCCGGCGAGTGATGCGCGGAAAGCGAAGCTTGCCGAGCAAATTCAGCTGCTGCGCGCCTGGGATCTCCGCTGGTCGGTCACGTCCGTGCCGACGTCACTTGCCGTATTCTGGGCCGAGGAGCTGACGCGCCGCGTGAGTGGCGATGCGCGCCGCGCGGGTGTGTCCGCCGACGACTACATCGTCGATCGCGCCGCTCCGTCGCAGCGACTCGACGCGCTCATGACGGCGTCCGACAAGCTCGCCGCCGACTTCGGTTCCTGGAAAACACCCTGGGGCGACATCAACCGCTTTCAGCGCCTAACGCCGGACATCCTTCAGCGCTTCGACGACGCGGCGCCGAGCACGCCCGTCAGCTTCACATCGGCGCGATGGGGCTCCCTGGCGTCATTCGGGGCGCGGCCGTATCCCAACACGAAGAAGTGGTACGGCACGAGCGGCAACAGCTTCGTCGCCGTCGTCGAGTTCGGGGACAGCGTGCGCGCCGTTGCCGTGACCGCTGGTGGCGAAAGCGGTCATCCACAGTCGCCACATTTCAACGACGAGGCGCAACGCTACGCGACGGGGAATTTGCGCGAAGTCTATTTCTATCCATCGCAGCTCACGGCTCACATCGAGCGTCAGTATCACCCGGGCGAATAAAGTTGGGCGTGGAGCGTTGAGCGCGGTGCAAGGAGGATTCCATGACTGACGACGCGGTGGCTTACGAAGGATCAGCGAAGCTGCGGCCGGTTCTGGCCCTCTTTGCCGGCGTGCTTGCGGAAGTGTTCACGATCATCACGGTCGTCATCGTCGTGTATGGGCATCGGCTGGTCGCGGGCGGCCAGTCGGAGCAGGAGATGCAGGCCTACGGGCTCCGCGCTGCCGCGATCGTCGGACCTGTGTTCGGTGTCATTTACACCTTCCTCATGGCGCTGTGGGTTATGCGCAAGGTGAATGACCGCCATCTGACGCACGCGCT
>QHUV01000717.1 GCA_003222065.1 Gemmatimonadota bacterium
GCTGAAGGGCCATGTGAGGACGCCGTCACGCCGCCCTGTGGTGGTGAGCCTAGTAGGTGGTAGCAGGAGTGGGGTCCACAGGGGCGTTATGGCAATACTGCCATGGCGTCGAGAGTGCCGATGGTCGAGAGTGGCAATGAACCCCACTCCTGCTATCAAGATTTCGGAAACACTCCACTAGGTCACCAGCGCCGCGTCAGCGGACGAGGCGGAACGAGTTCGAGATCTCCTGTTCGACTGGCAGCGGATCGCGCGTCGTCCCTGGCCGGCGCGGATCGCCGGTCGTGCCCTGAAAGATCTCCCAGAGCACCCGATACGTTCCTGGAATCTCGGACACGGCCCAGCGCGGCGCGAAATTGCTCCCGGGCATGCCGGCGAGAATGCGGAACGTGTAGTCATAGGAATCGCCGGCGGCGACGGTCACTGGCGCGGCCTCGCACGCGAGCACGTTCGGGGCAAACGCGACGACCCACGCGTCCCCCACTTGCTTCTGCAGGCGCGGTGGCTGAGGACCGCGGCAGGTCGGTAGATAGACACTCTTGCCCGTCGAATTCCGGTAGGTCATGCGAATCGTTAGGCTCGCGAGCCCGGCCGAATCGTTGACCGCGTACACGGTGCGATCGGTTTGGATGGGGGGCGAGCCGGCGCTCCCGGCATTGGCGGCGGCACAGCCGAGTGTGCCAAGTATCGTGCACGTGGCAACGAGAGGTCTGACAGACATGCGACGAAAGGTCTTGGGGCGTTGGTGACGGACAGGACGCCCCGACCTATTCGCCAATGCCGTGCCCGGCGGCCGGCTAGCGAACGAACAGCCTGCCGATGCCCCGGCCGACCGCGCCGAAGAACGCCGCCACCGGACCCGGCTCTCGACGCTTCTTGAATTCGGCATTCAGTTCCGCGAGCGCCGACGAGTTCCGGAGATGCTCTAGGCGGTGCTGCAGGCTGTCGATCTCGCCTTGTACACGCGCCAACTCGCGGTCGATCGTGAAGATGTCGCCCAGTCCGCTCGCGCGTTGGACAAGGGCGCGAAGCTGATCGCGTTCTGCCGTGAGGCTCTGGATGCGTGCCTCGACGTCGATCGTTTCCTCCGTGACGTCCTGCGAGGACACGCTGCGTGACGTGACCGTGCCCACCTCCGACAGCGAGTCGAGAGCGACGTCGAGCTTCGGCTCAGGGACTCGCATCGATACGCCGGGCCCGAGTACCGGACCGCCAGCACGTTGTGCTACGTGGCATCCAGCAGTGAGAAGAGTCGTGACGACGAGCGCGGATCTGAACACGGGCGATCGAGTCATAGAGCACCATTGGGTTAGGGTGCGCGCGACAGCGATCGTGTTACACGTTGGCTAAAGGGGAGTTTCATCAATACAGCAGAAGAGCGAGCCCTCAAGACCCCGAATCATCTCGCGTCCACCTTCCTCCCCGCATTCAGATTATCAAAGTTCAGGATCGTATTGAACACGAGGAAGTAGCTCCCTATTGTCTCGCCTCTATAGATCGGGTTGTTGGCGAAGAGCACGACGTGACCCTTCTCCAGCGGTGCATCGATCACCGCCGGCCGTTGGGCGATGTCGGCGCCGCCGTCGAGGAGGCCGGACACGAGCAAATCGCGTTGATCGGCGAAGCGCACGGCGACGCGCGGACGCTGCTCGGGCGGGATCACACCGACGGGGTTGCGCAACATGTCGTCCGTCACCGGCGCCGCCTGCCACGGCTGTACGGGGTCGAGACGCGGCGCATCGAAGCGCTGATCCGCGGTTCGACCTTGAACGACATCTGGATCGTCGGCCGTGCCGCGACCGGTGGCGCGCGCGTCGCTATTGCCGGCGAAGCGTCCTCCGCCGCGCCCGCCGCGGGTGCTGCTGACGCTGAAGGTCTCTCCGCCCGCGCTGTAGAGCGCGAGGCTGTCCTTCACGCCATACACGATCGGGCTCGCGTCGTCGACGATACGCGAGCGCAGCAGCGTCCCGACCACCTCGCCACGCCGAGGCTGATTGACGCTGACGCCATTCGTTAGGCCGACCTGCACCGCGAAATCGGCTGTGTTCTCGACGCTAACGAACACACCGCCCCGCTTCACGAAGGTCTCGAGGTTGGCCACACCCTGCCAGCCCAGTCCCGGCCGGAGATCCTCCGTTTGCGCCCAGGTGCCGATGTTCGGCGTCTCCGGCGTGTTTTTCCAGGGCAGCGCGTTTCGCCATTGTGGTAACCCCTGGATAATGGCTTGTACATTGCCGCCGGGGGGGGGAAAGAGAATGACGTCGTATCTGGCGTTGAGCGCCGCGTTCTTTGCGACGTCTTGCGTGCTGATGTAGTCGTACGGGATCTGGAGGAAGTCGAGCGC
>QHUV01000178.1 GCA_003222065.1 Gemmatimonadota bacterium
ATTCGCATCCACACCGACGCCCTCAAGGATCGGTACCCGGCGTTCGGCGACTACGTCGCCAAGTACGCCGATCCGGCGCACTATCGCTTCTCGCTTACCGACAAGAGCGGCGCGATCTGGTTCGACCTGCGGGGCGCCGATCGGCAGTTCGACGTTCACTACCGAGCCGCGCAGGGTCGGCTCGTTCCTCTGTACGGCCCGCCGCGCACACGTCCGGACACGCTCGAGCTGCACGTCGACTTCACGACGAAGCTCAAGCTTTTCACGGTCGGCGTCCGCAACTTGGTTGCGGACTTCATCATCACGGCTACGCCACACGAACGAGCCTGGACGATGATCGCGCGGCGCGAGCCCGAGTGGAGCCTTCCGTTCATCACCGAGCGCTTCCTCCGTTCGCCGCTCCGACGACCGTTCACCGGCACCGGCGTCATCTTCCACCTCGGCATTCGCGATAGCGCCGAGGCACAAACGCTGCTCGAGCGTCGCTCGCACGCGGAGGTGCAGGAAAGCGCGATTCTACGTTTCCTCAACTCGCTCGGGTCGGGGGCGATGAGCGACCTCTCCGATCGCACGGAGCGGGAAGAAGAGCAGTTTCTCCGCGAGGTCTTCCTGGCATTGCAGGCGGATGCCCGAGCCTTGGCGCCGTCACTCGGCGCGGGATCTCCGGTCGCGCCGGAGACGGAAAAGGCAAACGCCGCGGACCCGTAGGCCGGCGGCGTCTCGTCGGCGCCATTGCGCCTGACTCTATGTGTTCCGGATGTCCTGGCCGGAACTTGCCGCGCACGCTGTCATTGGAACTCTCCGTCCTACCGAGCAGCGGCGGGCAACGTTCTAATTTGGCGAGTTCTGTGCCAAAGTTGTGATCGGTGCCTATGGAGCTGAGGGGAGTCGAACCCCTGACCTCTGCAGTGCGATTGCAGCGCTCTCCCAGCTGAGCTACAGCCCCGTCTCCGAGCGGTGATACGACTTCGTCGCCCGACCGTACACGGAAACGGCCCCGCGAGCGGGGCCGCCGTGATTGCGTGTCAATCTACGTCGTTCCCCACTCCCGTCAAGCTGGACGCACTGCCCGGAGTGGCAGTAACAATCGCTCGCAAATAAGACCTCACCGTACCAATCGCCAATGTTCTAGTTTCTACACCCATGACTACGCCAAGCTCCATTCGCGATCCCGCCACCGCGTCGTTCTCCTTCTCCGATCTCCGTCCGACGGACGTGCTCGCGGCGAGCGCGCGCATTCACGAGCTCGTGCGACGCACACCGCTCGTGCGCAGTGTGGCCCTGAGTGAAATCGTTGGCGGCGACGTCTACTTGAAACTGGAAAACGAGCAGATCACCGGATCCTTCAAGCTCCGTGGCGCGGTCAACGCCATTGCGGCATTAACGCCCGACGTGCGGGCGCGCGGCGTCGTCGTGTCATCGGCGGGGAATCATGGACTCGGCATCGCCTACGCGGCGCGCTATTTCAAGATCCCGGCGACGGTTTTCGTGCCGCGGACCGCGCCGCAGGTCAAGCGCGACGGCATCGCGGCGCTCGGCGCGACACTCGACTGCACAGAACCGCATTACGACGCGGCGATGGGGGCGGCGATGGCCTTCGCCGAAGAAAGCGGCGCGACATTCATCAATCCGTGCTTCGGCGCGGCGCTGATCGCCGGCCAAGGCACGGTCGCGCTCGAGATCTTGAGTGAGCTGCCCAACATGGCGTCGCTCGTCGTCAACGTCGGCGGGGGCGGACTGCTCGCCGGCTGCGCGAGTCTGGTGCGGCCGCTATTGCCGTCGGCGCGAATCGTCGGTGCGCAGAGCGAGAAGACGGCGGCGATGGCGCGGTCGATGGCGGCGGGACGTGTTGTCGACATCGAGGACGAGGGCACGCTCGCCGATGGACTGGCTGGTCAGATCGACGAGGCAGGATTGGAGATCGGACGGCACGCGCTCGACGAGATCGCGACGGTGACGGAGGAGCAGATCGCGGAGACGATCGCGTGGCTCTGGCACCAACATGGCGCGCGCGTCGAAGGCGCGGGCGCCGCGGCGACGGCCGCCGTGCTTCATCGCGCTATTGCCCCGCTGCCGACGCCCGCCGCCATCATCGTCAGCGGCGGGAACATCGACGCCACCAAATTCGAGCAGATCGTTGAGCGTGGAGCGTTAGGCGTTGAGCGTTGAGCGTTGAGAGAACGCTAATCGGTTTACGCTCTACGCTCTACGCCCAACGCTCCACGCTCCACGCTAATGGTTCACATTGCGATCGGCGGCGCCCGACGACGCTGACCGCGATTCTCCGCCCAACGAGCTGTTCGTGCCACGCGCGCCCTGAGTGCTCGCGCTCACGCCGTTGGCCTGTCCGCCGCCGGCGCCCTGCAAGCCAACTTCCCTATCGGTGAGTGTCGCACGCGAGTTCTGCGTCGCTCCGTCGCCACCGTTACTCGTCCCCTGCGTGTTCGCCGGCACGGGAGTGCGCGTGCGCGAGTGACCGCGCGCTTCCCCGCCGCGTCGTCCGATCATCGCCATATGCTCCCGATTGCGGCTGACCGCCTGGCCGCCCTTGCGGCCGGCGTTTCGCGCTTCGTCAGAATCGAATTCGTGCGCGGTGCCCTTTGCATGCGCCGCTTTCCCACCTTTGCTCGCGATCTCGCGCTGCTTACCGCGATCCATAGACGCGAAACCACGGTTGCTTCGCCGACCGCCACCGCTCTGCATGTCACGGTCCGTCGCGATCGATGCGTCACGCTGCTCGCGGTCGACCGCTTCGTCAATGCGATCGTCGTTGCCTGGTCTGTTCGGCATCCTGCTCCTCCCAAGAGTCTCTAGCACGGTTCGCAACCACTGGCGACTCCCAGCACAACGCGTGCTCGGAACGTCGTCGTTTCACTCGAGGCCCCCCCGGGCCGAGCCGATTCGTGAAATGCAAACTGCGGACCCCCGACGCGCAACGTGCCACGCGTCACGCAATCGAGACTCATGCTGCTGTCGTCTCACCGCCGAGTAACGTGAGTACTTCGCCGGTGATGTAACTCGAGTCCGCGTTCGAGGCGAAGAACACGTACGCTGGCGCCACTTCTTCCGGCTGCCCCGGACGCTTCATCGGTGTTTCCTTGCCGTGCTTCGCCGCTTCCTTGGCCTCCTTGTCGGCCACATTCAATGGAGTCCAGATGGGACCCGGTGCGATGCAATTTACGCGAATCTCCTTTTCGACGAGATTCTGGGCGAGCGACTTCGTAAAGGCGTGTATCGCGCCCTTCGTCGCGGCGTAATCGAGCAACTCCTTACTTCCCTCTAATCCGGTGATCGAGCCGGTGTTCACGATCGCGCTACCGCGTTCGAGGTGGGGGATCGCGGCGCGCGCCATGAAAAAATAACCAAAGATGTTCGTGCGGAACGTCCGCTCGAGTTGTTCCTCAGTGATATCGGCGATGGACGTCTGATGCTGCTGGAAGGCGGCATTGTTCACGAGAATGTCCAGCCGTCCCAGCTCATCGACGACACGTTGCACCGCGCGTTCGCAGAATCTCGAATCGCGGACGTCACCCGGCATCAGCAGGCAGCGCTTTCCCTCCGCGGCGACCGCGTCGCGCGTCTCCTCGGCGTCGCGCTCTTCCTCCGGAAGAAACACGATGCCGACGTCGGCGCCTTCACGTGCATAGAGCACCGCTACGGCACGGCCAATTCCCGAATCGCCGCCGGTGATGAGCGCAACGCGCCCATCGAGCTTTCCTGATCCGCTATAATTGGGCGCCTTGTAGCGAGGTCGCGGCCGCATTCTCGCTTCCAAGCCGGGCTTGGATTGGTGTTGCGGCGGAAAGGGCGGCTTCGGCTTGGTGCCGTTGCTTTGTGCTCCCCCGCGCTTTGCTGCGCGTGAGGCGCTCTTTCCCCTACGCGAGTGGGTCGTGCGCCCTGACTTCGTGGTCGGCATCAGACTCCTTTCGACGGATTGCTGGTGTGCCGCAAAACTAGGGCCGCCGGGGGTGGCCGTCCGCAGCTTCTTATATTCACACTCCATGTCGCTCAGCTTGCGCTTTCTCGGCACCGCCGCGTCACGGCCGACCGTGGAGCGGAACGTCGCCGCGCTCGCGCTAATGCGCGAGGGCGAGACGCTGCTGTTCGATTGCGGCGAAGGAACTCAGCGGCAGATGATGCGCTATCACGTGTCGTTCGCTCTCGCCGACGTGTTCTTCACGCACTTCCATGCGGACCACGTCATCGGCATCATCGGCCTTATGCGGACGATGGCGCTCCAAGGCCGCACAGACGTGCTTCGACTGTGGGGCCCGCGCGGCGCGACGCGCGTGCTCCGTCGCGCCGAACAATTCGGCTTTGATAGGCTGAGTTTTCCGGTCGAGATCGCGGAGCTGGACCCTGATCAAGCGCTGCGGCGAAACGGCTACGACTTGATTCCGTTCGGCGTCGATCATCGCGGTTCGGCGTCGCTGGGGTACGCGCTTGTCGAGCAAACACGAAAGGGCCGCTTCAATCCCGAGCTCGCGCGCGAGATGGGAATTCCGGAAGGACCGCTCTGGGGACAGATCCACCGCGGCAACGCGGTATCACTGCCCGACGGACGGCGGATCGAGCCATCGGTTCTCGTTGGACCAACGCGTCCGGGACGACGCGTCGTGATCACAGGCGACACGCGGCCGTGCGCGGCGACGACCGAGATGGCGCGCAACGCGGATCTGTTGGTTCATGAGGCGACGTTCGGCGAAGAAGAGGCGGCGCGCGCGGCGGAGACAGGACACTCGACAGCACGCGAGGCGGCGAGCGTCGCGCGTGATGCGGACGTGCGCCGTCTCGTGCTCACTCACTTTTCGGCGCGCTACTCCCGCGACGCGTCCGAGTTGGAGCGCGAGGCGCGCGAGGTATTTGCCAACGTGCTCGTCGCGCGCGACGGAACGGAGATCGACGTTCCCTACGCCGAGCGCATTTGCGTAGAGTGTTGAGCGTTGAGCGCCGCTAGCCGTCCGACGCTTCTGCGGGGAGCAGCGAGTCTGGTCGCGAGATCGGCATTGACCGACGGAAGAGACGCGCGAGGTCGATCTCGCTCAGGCCCTCGAGCACTTTCTTCGGCGACAGACGGGCGGTCACGCTGCGCGCCTCCGGTCCATTGCTGATGAACCAGTTGTACCGATCGAGTCGAGCACTGTTCCCGTTAGGGTGGCGAAAGATGACCATGGCATTGCTGGAACCGGGAAGGTCGACGT
>QHUV01000179.1 GCA_003222065.1 Gemmatimonadota bacterium
GAACGCCCACCTCCATAGATGTGCGGCCCACGTAGTTGACGCTCGCCTTCATGACGACGAGGTCCCCGAGATGAATCGGCTCGCGAAAATCCACGCGATCGATCGATGCAGTGACGACGCTGGCGCGTGAATGACGAAACGCAGAAATGGCGGCAGTCTTATCCATCAATGAGAGGATGACGCCTC
This sequence comes from Gemmatimonadota bacterium, assembly GCA_003222065.1. GTDB lineage: Bacteria > Gemmatimonadota > Gemmatimonadetes > Gemmatimonadales > Gemmatimonadaceae > AG2. The sequence continues at coordinate 187 of QHUV01000179.1, forward strand.
CGAAGATGTGGCCGAGGTTGTTGGCATCTTGCGGCATCATCAACTCCGACGATTCGTGCTGGCTTTCCTTGACGGTCTTCGCGCTGCGCGGATGACGCGGGAGGGGGGAGGTCATGTGTGGTGACGAGCGACTCGTCGCGGGAATGAACGCGCTGAGGCGAAGCGTACGCGAGCAACTGGTCGACGGCGGCTATCACGCACCGTGCGTGTCGCGTCATCGTAGAGCGAGGCTTCGTCAAAGGCGCGAGAGAGCGCGCGACGCTGCACACTGTCGACCGGTGGCCGATCCAGCCAGAAGAGGTGGAGCACCGGTGTCGTAACGGCTCCCACGGCCCACTCGCGAACATGATCGGTGAGCGAGATTCGAGCAGTCTCGGCAGACGAGTCGTAACGGGCGACGACATCGTAACCACTGTCGCCAAAGTGGTGCCAACGGTCGAGGTCGTCGCCGGCTTGCGCGAATTCGCGTTGCAGGCCGGACCACCAGGCGGGACGTGGCGGGCGCAGCGCACTGAGAGGAAGCGCTTCGTCAGGCGCGTCGCTTCCGCGCAGAGGAACGTCAAACTCTACAGCGACCTGGCTGTCGGGGACGGTCAGCACGAAACTGCGCTCGTCGAAGCGCGCGCGGGAAAGCGCGGCGATGGCCCGTCGTGCGGGCTCGCTTGCATCTTTCCGGAGCGAATCGATGGCCGACATCAATTCGTGCCGCCCGCTGTCGATGAGCGCCGTCGCGACGGTCGCAGAGAAGAGATCGGCGATGCGCGCTGCATGCCCGGACCTGAGGTCGATGACGCCGCGCCTCGTGGCGTGCCACGTCGCGCGTCCGCGGATCGCCATGTCAACGTGATACTCAAACGAGAGATACGGCCCATGTACGTCGACAACCTGAAGATCGGCCGTTGCTTGTGTTGCCGGGTCCTCGGCGCCGTCTTCCTCGGGAGTTAGCGGATGGACACCGGGGTGTGCCGCCGCGTACTCGCGCGCGATGCGTGGCACGATCGAATCAGCAAAGACGAGGGTCGAATCGCCGCTTACGAGGTCCCGGCGATAGACGCGAAGTCCGACGAGGAGGGCGTCTTGAAAGGAGCGGTCGTCGTCGGCAAGAAAAAGCTCGAAGAATCGACCGTCATACCGCGCCAGGGTGAGGGGTGCGCCCCGAGTCCGAACCCTCATTCCCTTGGTGGTGATCCAAAAGGTCGAGTCCTGGGTCGCGATGAGAAACTCGCCGTGTGGCGGTGGCGAAGACGATGCATTCGAGGTCCGGTCACGTGTGCCACATGCGGCAACGACGACCAGGGCCAAACCGAATCTGACAGGGGGCGAGGAAAAAACCATGAATGGGAGAAATATAGAGTACCCGCGCCCCTCCCTCGAAAGCGGGGTACAAGAGTAACGACCGGGGAGCAAGGCTCGTCATTTTGATGGCAGATCTCATCGGATCATTCATCACTTCGTGATATGCGTCATCTTCGTTCTCGATCGATCGTTTTGGCCTCGCTCGCTCTTGGCGCCTGTACGGCGGCCTCGGAACATTCCGCGAAGCGCTCCGTGACACCGACTCCCGAGCAGCTAGCGGGAGCACCAGCTGCCGCGGCGGCGACGACTCGTGAGGCACCGGTTGTACGCGCGGCGACGGTGGCTACGTCGAACGGTGCGCTGGCGACGGCGCCCGTGACGTCAGCGATTGCCGCGCTCCGCGATCCGGCTACGACGCCGGTGATTCGGGGACTCTATGTCAATCGCTTCGCCGCGCAGAGCGCGCGACGCATGCGTTGGCTGACCGGGATCGCCGATTCCACAGAGATCAACGGCTTCGTCATCGACATGAAGGACGAGTTTGGACTGAACTTCAAATCAGCGAATCCCGAGTTTCGAAAGAACGAAGGCGCCGGTCACGGGATGGTGCGTGACGTGCGCGCGCTGTTGGACTCACTGCACGCGCACAACATCTTCGCCACCGCGCGGATCGTCGTCTTCAAGGACCCGACGACCGCGCAGGTGAATCCGTCGTGGAACATTCGTCAGCCGGATGGCGCGATCTGGCATGACAAGAAGGGCAATGCCTGGGTGGATCCCTACAATCACGCGCTCTGGGATTACAACATTGGTATCGCCGAGGAGTTGGTGCACCTCGGCTTCGACGAAATTCAGTTCGACTACATTCGGTTTCCGGAGCCGTACAAGAGTCTTCCGACGCAGGTCTTTCCGGCATCGAATGGAATGTCGAAGCCCGACCTGCTCGCCGCCTTTCTCAAGACGGCGCACGAGCGTTTGAACAAGCTGGGTGTTCGCTCGACTGCCGACGTATTTGGATTTGTGGCGACGGTACACGGGCCACTCGAGGTTGGACAGTGGTGGGAGAAGCTCGCGCCGGTCACGGACGTGCTGCTGCCGATGACGTATCCGTCGCATTTCCCGCACGGATCGTTCGGGATCGCGAAGCCTAACGCGGCGCCGTACGAGATTCAGCGAATCTCGATCGATACGGCGCGGGTTCGCGATCACAAGCTGGGGATCACTTCTCCGGAACACGTTCGGCCGTGGATCCAGGCATTCTCACTCGGCAAGCCCTCGTATGGACCCGAGCAGGTCGAGGCGCAAAAGAAGGGGGTCTACGATGCGGGCTACGATGGCTGGGTGCTATGGCATCCCGGTTCCAAGTACGAGCCGTTTTTGCCTGGGCTGGAGAAAGGCGAACTGGTCTCGCACAAGAAGGGGGGCGCGCCGGCAGATACGGCGAAAGCCACGAGCCCGCGATAGCTGCTAGAGCTCCCTCACCGCTTCTAGGAGGCGTTGAACCTCTTCGGCAGTCGTGTAGCACGAACATCCGAGGCGAACAACACCCTCCGCGGATTGGCCAAGTCGCTCGATGACAGTCGCCGCGTAAAAGTCGCCGTTCGACACGAATAGGCCTTTGTCCGCCAGTGACCGCGCAATGTCGTCTGTCGAGTGCCCGCGGAGCGTGAAGGCGAGGGTGGGAGTGCGGGGCGTACCCGGGCGTGGCCCGTAAAGGGTGAGGCCGCCAATTTCCGCGAGCCCGTTCCAGAGGTTGGCGAGCAGCACCTCGCCCCGGCGCCGGAGAGACTCGAACGTTAGGCGCAGGGCGTCGCGTCGCGACGCACGCGAGTCGCCCGCCGCGGCGCGCGACGCGGGGCGGGCCAGTGCCGCGAGAAAATCGACGGCCGCGGCGGCGCCGATGATGCCTTCATGGTTCTGAGTTCCGGTCTCGAGTCGCTCGGGCGATGTGTTTGGCGCCGGGTCGAGGCGGGGGACGTCGACGCGTTCGAGCAGATCGCGTTTGCCGTAGAGAATGCCGACGTGCGGCCCGTAGAACTTGTACGCCGAGCACGCGAGAAAGTCGCAGCCCATCTCGGCAACGTCGATGGCCTCGTGCGGCGCGAAGTGCACGGCGTCGACGAAGACGAGCGCGCCGGCGGCGTGCGCCAGCTCGGCGGCGCCGCGGACATCGGTAATCGTGCCTAACGCGTTGGAGGCCGCGCCGATGGCGACGAGCCGCGTCTTCGGGTTGATCTGTCGCTCGAGATCACGCCAATCCAGACGGCCGTCCGCGACGTTCATCTTCACCGTGCGAATGGTGACGCCACGCTCCTTCGCGAGCGCGCGCCAGGGCGCCACATTCCCGTGATGATCGAGCTCGGTGACGACCACTTCGTCATCCGCACCCCATTCGCGCCCGAGACCGCGGGCGAGGTGAAAGGTGAGCGTCGTCATATTTTGCCCAAACGCGATCTCGTCTGACGACGCGTTGAAGAAGTCCGCGAATCGCTCGCGGGCGCGCAGGAGCAGCGCGTCCGTCTCCTCACTCGTCGGGTAAAGCCAATGCGTGTTGGCGTTGTGGTGGAACAGGTAGTCGGCCATTGCGTCGACGACCGAGCGGGGCACCTGCGTCCCGCCGGGGCCGTCGAAGTACGCCACGGGCCGCCCGTTGTGAATTCGCTCGAGCGCGGGAAATTGACGGCGAATGTCGCGAACGGACGCGATGGTTTCGGTAGTCGCGCGGTCCGCCGCTGCGGTCGTTGTCATGCGATCTCCACTCCGGCCCATTGTTCCACCAGTTTTGCGGCTTCGACGTGATCGGCGGCGTCGCCTAACGAGTTGTGGGCGACTTTCATCAGCGCCGCGGTCAGCTGCAGCAGCGGCGCCGGAACGTTGCGCGCACTCGAGACCTCGGCGGCGATGGTGACGTCTTTGTCGAGCAGCGCGAGCCGGAAGGTGCGCGGAAAGGCCCGCGTCAGTACGCGCTCGGGAAAAAGGTTCATCGATGCGTTGGAGCGTCCGCTCGACGCATTGATCACCTCGAGCGCGACTCTTGGAGATACTCCCTCCTTCGCGAGTAGCGCGAGGCCCTCGGCCGCCGACCAGATGTGAACGGCGAGAAGCGCGTTGTTGACTGCCTTGAGCGCGTCACCGGCGCCGACGTCGCCGCAATGCACGATCTTCTGTCCGAATGCCTCGAGCACCGGCCGCACGCGCTCGAGGACCATGGGGTTGCCGCCGACCATCACGGTCAGTGTCCCTTTCTCTGCCCCACTCACGCCGCCACTCACGGGCGCGTCGATGAAGTCGACGCCGCACCCCCGCAGCCGATTGGCGATCTGTCGCGATGTTGCCGGCTCACCGGATGTGCAGTCCACGAGCGTCGCGCCGGCGCGGAGGCCAGCGAGCAGGCCGATCTCCCCATCGAGGAGCGACGCGACGTCAGGAGAGTTCGGCAAGCAGGTGATGACGACGTCCGCGCCACGTGCCGCGTCAGCTGGAGACGTCGCCTGCCGCGCGCGCGTCGCCGCGGCGAATTCCCGCGCGCGAGCCTCGGTGCGATTCCAGATCACGAGTGGAAACCCGGCATCGGCAACCCGCTTCGCCATCGGCTGACCGATGGCTCCGAGTCCGAGGAAAGCAACGTTCATCAGCGTAGAGCGTTGGGCGTTGAGCGTGGAGCGCGGAGACTGCAGGAAGCTATATTCACGCGGCTCGCGCGTCACCCGCAACGCACGACGCTCCACGCCCAACGCTCCACGCTCTACGCAATGCCGACTCATCGCAGCCCCGAGGATCTGCCAGTCGCGGCTCTCGTCGCGCCTGACATTCTTGCGTTGCTCGAGGAGTCCCCGACGGACATCGCCGCCGAGACGGAGGAATTACACCCCGCCGATCTCGCAGATGTCGTCGAGCTTCTGCCTCCCGAACGGGTACCGCTGTTCCTGACGGCGTTACCTCGAGATAGAGCGGCCGACGTCCTCCGGATAGTGCCGGTGGGTTGATGACGACGGAGTTCGTCTCCGTCCCGGCAGCGACGACCGTCGAAGACGCACTCGAGCGAGTTCGCGCGCTGGCGCGCTCGGGAAGACGCGAAGCGATGTATGCGATCTATGCGACTGACGCGGATGGGCGTCTGGCAGGAGTGCTCTCGTTGCGTGAGCTGCTCGCCGCTGCGCCGGGCGCGAAGATCTCCGACATCGCCTGGACCGAGATCGTGTCGCTGGGTCCGAACGCCGATCGCGAGGAGGTGGCGCGCCTAACGTCGAACTACGACCTCGTCGCGATTCCGGTGGTGAGCGAGTCCGGCCATCTGATGGGCGTCATCACCGTCGACGACGTGATCGACGTCATCCAGGAAGAGCAGACCGAAGACGTGCAAAAGTTGGGCGGCATGGAGGCGTTGGATGAGCCATACATGCAGATCAGTTTCTGGCGCATGATTCGCAAGCGCGCGGGATGGCTGTGCGCGCTTTTCATTGGGGAAATGTTCACGGCGACGGCACTCGGCTATTTTCAAGGCACCATCGACAGGGCAACTGTATTGGCGCTTTTTCTGCCGCTGATCATCAGCTCGGGAGGAAACTCGGGATCGCAAGGCACGTCGCTGATGATCCGATCGCTCGCCCTCCAAGAGGTCGGCATCCGCGATTGGTGGCGCGTCGCCGTGAGAGAGCTGCCGGCGGGTCTGACCCTCGGAGTTATCCTGGGTGTAATAGGTCTGGTGCGGATCGAGCTGTGGCAGCTCTTGCATGACCACTCGATCCATATATTTGGTGTGCCCCTTGGCATGAATTACAACCAGCATCCGGGCATTTCGATCGAGGCACACCTCGTCGCGCTTACCGTGGGTCTCGCACTCGTCGGTGTCGTGACGTTCGGGACGATGGTCGGCTCAATGCTGCCATTTCTCTTCCGGCGCATCGGCTTCGATCCGGCAAGTGCGTCGGCACCGTTCGTCGCGACGCTCGTCGACGTGACGGGGCTGGTGATCTACTTCACGGTGGCGTTAGTGGTCTTGCATGGAGTTGTTCTCTAGTCACTTCGACCGTCGCTTCGTGGTGATCAGGACCACTCCATTCACGCCTTCGGAGCCGTAGGCGGCGGCCGATCCGGCGTCTTTCAGAATCTCGATGCGCGCGATGTCGGACGGCGCGATGCCGGACAAAGCGCTGCCGAGTCCACCGCCGCGAGGGAGCGGCATCCCATCGAGCACGATGAGCGGCGCGGCGTTGCCACCATTGAACGACGCATTGCGGATGCGGAGAGAGAACTCGCCGTTAGGCAGCGGAATGACTTCGACGCCGGCGACGCGACCGCGCAGCAATTCCTCGACACGCGCAACGCGTTGATGGCTGAGCTCTTCGCCGGACACCGTGGCGACCGCGCCAGTGACGTCGCGCGTCGCTTGACGCCCATAGCCAATCGACACCGAATCGCTGGCCTTCGGCGCCGGGGCCGTCTCGATGGCACTCCCTCCGCCGCCACAAGCGGCGGCAAGCGTCACCAGCGCGGCGACGATCAGCCTGAGTGACGTGCGCCGACGACCGGTCACTATCGTTCCTCCTCGCGTTCCCGAAACCAGACGAGAGCACCATCGAGGCCAGCACGATCGAAAAAGAGCCTCGTCGCGGCCAGAATCAACTGGCTGACTCGATGCTCGCGCCTTGTGAGGCAGAGCACACGTAGACGGCGGGACGTAAGCCGACGTTCCGAGTATACTCGTCGGCGACGGCACGCGTGAACGCCGCGGCACTCTCGTGCTGGACGAGAGCGACGGCGCAGCCGCCGAAGCCGGCCCCCGTCATGCGTGCGCCAAAACACGCGCCGTGTCGCTGCGCCGCGTCGACCATAGCGTCGAGCTCCGGACGCGACACCTCGAAGTCATCACGCAAAGACACGTGACTCTCGTTCATGAGCGTGCCAACGGCCGCGACATCGCCATGCTCGAGGAGCGTCGCGGCTTCGAGCGTTCGTGCGTTTTCGGTGATCACGTGCCGTGCCCGTTTGCGGGTCACGGGATCGAGCTCGGCGGCGCGCCTCTGGAACGTCTCGCTCTCCAGGTCTCGCAAGGCGGCGACATGGAAATGACGAGCCGCTCGCTCACATTGGGCGCGTCGCTCGTTATAAGCTGAATCGACGAGTCCGCGCCGCGTTCCGGTGTCGAGCACAACGACGGCGGCGCTATCGGGTACGACGACGAGCCGCGTCTCGAGACTGCGGCAGTCAATGAGCAGGGCGTGTGCAGCCTCGCCTGCCGCGGAGATCAGCTGATCCATGATGCCGCAGTTGACCCCGACCCATTCGTTCTCCGCGCGCTGCGCGAGACGAGCCATCGCGACGGGTTGCCACACGATACCGCTAATGGCAGCAAAGGTTCGCGCCGCGGCGAGCTCCAGCGCCGCACTACTGGAGAGCCCGGCGCCCAGCGGAACGTCCCCGGCGGCGACGCCCTCCCAACCACGCGTGGGACATCCGCCCTGTTCGAGTGCCCAGGATACACCGCGCAGATATTCGACCCAGCCATCGCGCCGCGGGCCGCCCTGGTCGAGGGCGAAGCTCGCGTCCTCGTCAAAATCGATCGAATGCACCGCGACTCGCCGGTCATCACGAGCGCGAACCGCGAACCACACCTCGCGATCGATCGCCATCGGCAAGACGAATCCGTCGTTATAGTCGGTGTGATCGCCGATCAGGTTCACGCGCCCAGGGGCGCGCGCGAGGAACGACGGCTCACCGCCGAAGCGGCGCCTGAACTCCTCGACTACGCGGGCGCGCAGCTCACTGCTCACAGCCTGGTTCCCATAGACAAAATGTAAGTCACGGCCGGCTGTTCTGAACCGGTTCGACGAGGTTCAGCGCGTTCAGTAAGTGCACCGCCACAGGAAGTGTTGTCAAGCGACCGCCGTCGCGTGCCGATGGATGGGGAGAACCGGCTGGCCCCCGTTTTCGGCCAGCCAGCCGGGGATGGTCTTGACTTACGCGGATACTCGAACCATGCTAGCCGCGCTTGAACCGGTTCAGTGACGTTCAACCTGGTTCGAATAGCCATTTCCGCACGGCTTCGACCGCCGATCGCCCGAGGCATGAAGAGTCAACGCGCCACAATCAACGACG
>QHUV01000180.1 GCA_003222065.1 Gemmatimonadota bacterium
CGAGCCACGCGCGATCTTCCGGAGGCGGAGCTCGTTAGGCTGATGATCGGACGCGCGCTCGGCGAGTACCTGCCCCAGGCGATCGATAGACCTCCGGGAAGGGAACTGCTCCGCGTCGAGCGGCTCACGGTCGCCGGGAAGTTTCGCGACGTGAGCCTCCGGCTGCACGAGGGCGAGATCGTCGGGCTTGCGGGTCTGGTCGGAGCTGGCCGCTCGGAGCTCGCCCATGCTCTCTTTGGTCTCGACGCGCCGACCTCGGGGTCGATCGCGGTGGATGGCGCCGCCGTGAAGATCGGCAGTCCAAAGGACGCGATTCGTTTGCAGCTCGGCCTCGTGCCGGAGGATCGTAAGCGCCAGGGTCTCGTACTCGGCGAAAGCGGCCTGCACAACACATCGTTGCCGATTCTCGACCGTCTGTCGCGCGTCGGATTCGTTAGGCGAGGGCAGGAGCGGGAGCTTGCCGAATCCTATTTCACCAAATTGCGCGTTCGTACGCCGAACCTGGCCGCGCCCGTTGCTGGACTATCCGGCGGCAACCAACAGAAAGTCGTTCTCGCGCGCTGGCTCGCGGCCAATGCGAGAGTTCTCATACTCGACGAACCGACGCGCGGCGTCGACGTCGGTGCCAAAGCGGAGATCCATGGACTCATCCGAGATCTGGCGGCGCGCGGAAACGCGGTATTGTTGATCTCGAGCGAGCTACCAGAAGTGATCGCGCTTTCTCACCGAATCCTCGTGATGCGTCGTGGCGAGCTCGTTGCCGAGGTGCGACACGAACGCGCGACACAGGAGGCGTTGATGCGCTTGATGGCCGGCGTCGGCGACTCGCCTGCCGGTGTTAGCTGATCACCAGCGGTCGGAGCGGAAGGGCGCTGCCGGCAGCCCATTCGCTCCGAACAGATTCGCGCCCTCGGGGTTGTTGGCCCATGCATAACGAACCGCCCTTGGTGCGGCCACGCGATCGCTCCAGACGTACACGCGGTCGCCGACGACGCGGGCGTTCGCCCACACGAACTGTTTGTCCTCTCCGGCGAGCGCAAACCCGCCCAGTCGATCGCCATGGGTCGTCAGGCCGCCAGCCGTTGGCGAGAATGAGACGATCGCGGTATCAACCTGAACCGTGAAGCTGCGATAGACTGGTCCTGAGTCATCGACGTGGTCACCATAGGCGACACGTCGGCCAACGAGAGCGAGGCGCGCGCCGACGTCCTCTTTGTTCTTGGGATGAATGTCAGTCGCGTCGCCAAGATCGATGGCGATCGCGCGACCGGTGCTCGGCAACGTCAGTGCGGCGTCCATCGACTCGCGCTGAATCGCCCAAGCCGGATGAAGCTGCGGGACATCGTCAGGACGTCCGAAGCCGGGAAGCTGCACCCACAAGAAGGGGAAGCTCGCGCGCCCACCATTCCAGTCATGGCGCCAGCTCTCGATGAGCGTCTTGAACTGCGCCTGATATGCAACCGCTTGCTGCACATTGTTGGCGTTCGACTCACCCTGATACCACAGCACGCCTTTGATCGCGAGTGGCAGGATGGGCCGTATCATCTTGTTATAAAGGACCGAGGGGATCTTGTTGATGTGCTGCCCGTCGGTGCCGAGCGTGACGCGACCGACCTTGAATTTCCAGATCCCCTCGATCGAGCGCTGCGCCCCATCGCCGACGATCAGCGATGGTGCCGCGTTGATTCCGCCGCCGCCACCTCCATCCGAAACGCGAATGGCCAGCACGTTACGGCCGGGCCGCAGCGCGCTCCCGGGAATACGGTAGCGCCTCTCCACGTTGTAGCCGTTGGTGCGACCGATCTCCACTCCGTTCAGCCATGCAATGTCGTCGTCGTCGATGGCCGCGACTGACAGCGTTAGACCCTTGCGTATCTCGCTGGAATCGAGCGTGAAGGCCGTGCGATACCAGGCGATGCCGTCGAGGCCGGGATAACCCTGGCCCTCCCAGTAGCCAGGCACTCGAATGTCATCCCACGAATGATCGTCGAGGGCTGCGTCGGCCCACCGCGCGGCGCCATTCACCAGTCCGGAATCCACATCAGGTAGCGTTGCCCCGAGCTTTGCGCGCAGCGAATCGCGGACGGCGCGGTCACGGGCTGCTTCGCCCTGCTGGATCGTCGCCCAGGCGCTGTCGCTGAGGTGCTGTGCCTCGCGCGAGATCCACGTCTCGATGTTGCTCCCGCCCCAAGTCGAGTTGATGATGCCGATCGGTACGCCAACGTTCGGCCGCAGGTGCCTAACGAAGAAATACGCAACGGCGCTGAAGGCGCCGACGTGCTCTCGATCACCCGGCGCCCAGGAGCCGCCGGCGAGATCTTCCTCCGGCGAGAGCGACCATGAGTTCGGAACCTTGAACTGACGGATCGTCGAGTCGTTTGCTTCCGCGATGGCCTCCGCGGCGTTGGCCGCGCTCGCCACCTGGAATTCCATGTTCGACTGGCCTGATGCGACCCAGACGTCGCCAATCAGCACGTTGGAAACGACGACCGAGTCAGTGCCCGTTCGCACAACTAGTCGAAATGGGCCGCCTGCTGGACGCGCCGCGAGCGCGAGGGTCCAGCTGCCTTGCGCGTCCGAGCGCGCATGTGCGGAGCTCAATCCGAGCTGCGCGACGACGTTGCTACCGGGGCCAGTCCAACCCCACAGCGTAATCGGCCGGTCCCGCTGCAGCACCACGCCATCGGAGAAGAGCCGCGGCAATCGAAGACCGAGTGCGGGCGATGCGGTTCGGGAAGGCTGCGCCTGCGTCGGACGGGCGAGTGCAAGCAGGGCCATGGTGAATCGGGCGGACTTGAAGAGCATTGTGCCTCCCCGCAGGTGTCGGCGTCTTGACAGCCCAAACGGTGATAATAGAATCGTGTCACCGTGTCATCTTATCAATTTTTGGGGAGTATGTAACGATCCGAGCAAGAATGGTTGGCGGCAATGCAATTGGCCATGGCGCTGTTCGTTCTCACGCTTACGCCATTCGGAGGGACCACTGATGGGACGCCGGATGCTCCTCGCGATTCTCGTTCTCCTTGCCGCGAGCGGGACTGTCGTGGCGCACGCGCAGACGACTGGCCGGGTGACCGGTACCGTCACGGTCGAGGGTCGCGGCCTCCCGAACGCGAACGTCATCGTCCTCGGCACTGACCCGGTCGTTGGCACGATGACCGACGCGAACGGCCGCTATTCACTCGGCAGCGTGCCGACCGGCGCGCAACGGGTACAGGCGCGCTTGATCGGATACACGCCAATCGCGCTTCCCGTCACTGTCACGGCGGGACAGAGTGTGACGCTCGATTTTGTCCTCGCCACCCAAGCCGTGCAACTGCGAGGCATGGTCACGGTCGGATACGGTGAGCAGAGCCGCCGCGAGGTCACTGGCGCGGTTTCGTCGCTCAAGGCCGAGGACATTCACCAGGTGGTGGCCGCCAATCCACTCGACGCCATCAAGGGTCGCATCCCTGGCGTTGACATCACGTCGAGCAGCTTCGAGCCGGGCGCTGCAGATGCGGTCCGCATCCGCGGCATCCGCTCGATATCGGCCTCGAATGCGCCTCTCTATGTCGTTGACGGAGTCCCAGTCACCGGCGATCTCCGAGACATCGACGGCAACAGCATCGAGAGCATCGATGTCCTCAAGGACGCCTCGGCTGCCGCCGTCTACGGGAGCCGCGGCGCCAACGGCGTGATCATGATCACCACTAAGAGAGGTGGCATCGGCGGCATCACCGAGTTCACGCTCAGCAGCACATATGGCCTCTCGCACATCCGCCGCGAAGTGCCCGTAATGAACGGGGAAGAGTTCGCAAATTTTCGTCGCGAGTCGTACCGCAATGGCGGGACCGCGGCCGCCAAGGCGGCGTGCGCGAACTACATGGCTGATGCGAGCGCCTGCGACCAGTTCGCGCTCGACCCGACGATGCGCGCGAACCTCGCCGCCGGCGTCAGTACCGATTGGCAGCGACAACTACTCCGCACCGGTGCCATCGGCAACACGCAGATCGGATTTTCCGGCGGCAACGCGGACACGCGCTTTCGCCTTGGGGTCGGCTCCCTGAACCAGACCGGCATCGCTACTACGCAGGCGTACAACGACCGCTCGTTGTCGTTCAACGTCAGCCACCTCCACAAGCGCCTGAGCCTGCAGCTCGGTATCCAGGCCGCGAAGAGCAGCCGCGACGTCGGCCTCGGCGCGATCATGTGGGACGAGGCGCTGTTCAACCCACCGCTCGGCCGCGACCGCGACGCGAACGGCAAACTGATCTTCCTGCCGACGGAGGACGGTCTCCTCGTCAGTCCGATCATGAACGCGGAGAGCGTCACGCGGCGAATCGACCGCACGAATGTGCTCGGCACGCTCACCGGCTCCTTCGAGCTGCTCGACGGACTCCGCATCCACACGGCCTTCGGGCCGCAGTACACCGTCAACAACGACGGTCAGTTCGTCGGCATCTACACGCGCGCGAAGCGCGGCCAGGGTGCGCCGGACGCCACGCTGCGGGAAACGCAGAACACGAACTACACGCTGAGCAACTTCCTCGACCTGGATCGCACGTACGGCGGCAAGCATCACGTGCAGGCGACGGCGCTATACGAAGTTGCTCGCTTCCGTACCACCTTCGATAGCGCTGCCGCGCTGGCCCTTCCGTTCGAGAACCAGCTCTGGTACAACCTGGGCACCGGCTCGACGCCGACGGTCAACGGCTTCTTCTCCCAAACGGAGCTCCAGTCGTGGATGGGCCGCGTGAACTACACGCTGCTCGATCGATACACCTTCACCCTGACGGGACGCGAAGACGGTTCCAGCGTGCTGGCCCCGGGACACAAATTCGCGTTCTTCCCCGCGGCGGCGTTCGCCTGGCAAATCGGCGACGAGTCGTTCATGCAGCGCGTGCGCGGTATCTCGGACTTGAAGCTGCGCCTGAGCTATGGTCGCGTCGGTAACAGCGCGATCACTCCTTACCAGACGCTCGGTCTGCTGAACCGCACGTGGTACGCGACCAATGGCAACTACCTCGTTGGCTTCCAGCCCGGCGCCATTCCGAACCCGGACCTGCGCTGGGAGACGACCGACAAGTTCGACGTCGGCCTCGACTTCGGTGCCCTGGATCAGCGCATCTCGGGCTCCCTCGACGCCTACCGCGACAACACCCACGATCTGCTGCTCCCCCGCGCGCTGCCGTATTCGTCGGGCTACAGCTCGGTATTGCAGAATGTCGGCGCGACGAAGAACCTCGGCCTCGAGTTCAGTGTCAGCACCGTGAACCTCAGGAACTGGCACAAGCTCGGCTGGGCGACCGACTTCAACATCTCGACGAACAGGAACCGCATCGTTCGGCTGCAGAGCGGCCTAACGGCAGACGTCGGCAGTCTCAGGTGGGTCGGCCAGCCGATCAATGTCTACTACGACTACAAGTACATCGGTCTATGGCAGATGGCCGACTCGGCACTCGCCCGCACGATGTGCGGCTGCACCCCCGGCAGCATCCGTGTCGAGGACGTGAACGGCGACGGGAAGATCACCGCGGACGATCGCGTGATCATCGCCCGGAGTTACGACAACCCGCGCTGGCAGGGAAGCCTCAACAACCGGTTCACTTTCGGCCGGGCTGATGTCTCGGTCCTCGCCACCGCCCGCGTCGGGTTCCTCATCAATGACAG
>QHUV01000181.1 GCA_003222065.1 Gemmatimonadota bacterium
ATCGGTGTCGGCGTGATCGTCGCAATCGTGGTAGTCATTGCGGTCATTGGGTGGTCGCTACCGGTGCGTCACCACGCATCGGTTGCCAGGACGTATCAGGCTTCGCCGACGACCTTGTTTGGGTTGATCACCGACGTCGCGGCCTTTCCGACGTGGCGCGAGGACGTCAAGAAGGTCGAGACGCTGCCGGACGAGAATGGCCGTCGACGATGGCGGGAGACGACGAAGAATGGACCGCCGATCACGTTCGTCATGGAGCAAGCGGTGCCGGATCGGCTTCTCGTCGGGCGTATCGCTGACACCAATCTTGCCTTTGGGGGCTCGTGGACCTACGAGCTCACACCGGCGGGACGTGACACGACGACGCTCCGCATCACCGAAGATGGCGAGGTCTATAACCCGATCTTCCGCTTCGTATCGCGCTTCGTGATGGGGCACGACGCGACGATCAAGCAATATTTGAGCGCGGTGGGCAAACGATATCCGGAGGTCGCCGCGAACGCCCCAACGCGTTGATGCTGCGCGGCTCAGTGGCCCATCTTCTGGATCGTCTTGCCGGTAAAGTTCTCGGTCGAGACGTCCTTGCCGGTGCCTAACGACTGAAGGTAGGCGACCAAGCGCCAGATCTGGTCGTCGGGGATGCGCCCGCCCCACGCGGGCATGCCTTCCGGACGCCCTTCGTAGATCGACTGGTAGACCTCGCCCGCGGTACCGCCAAAGTGCCAGCGTCCGTCGGCGAGGCTGGGACCCATGGCGCCCGATCCGTCGGCGCCGTGGCAATCCATGCAGTTATACGAGACAAAGAGGGCCGCCCCCTCTTTGATCTTGGTCCGGTCGCCCTCGAAGGGGTTGGCGAGTTGGCTGAAGCCGCCACGCAGTGCGAGACCGGGCTGGATGTGTTCTGGATGTTGTATGAGGGTTGGTTGCGCGCCCGATGTGGGCTGCGGTGTCGGTTGCGGCTGCTGGGCCGCGCGCCTAACGATGGCGGGCTCACGCGCCTCGGCGGCGTCACCGCTCGGCACGCAGCCGGCCGACGCCACCAACGCAAGGGCCGCTACGACCCGAATCCATGATCGCATAACGAGTCCCTCATCCTTGATTTGCACATGGCCCTCATCGAATTAAAGCGCGAACACGAACAGCATTCCTCCCCACGACGTATACTTTGCAAGATCAGGCAGTGTCGTACCGCGTTCCCGCACGTCGAAGGGCAGGTTTGCCGCGACGTCGCCGGCGATGAGCAAACCCATATCGCCGCCGATGCCGGAGTAGACAGCCACGTATTGCTTGCCGTCCGGACCGGTGTACGTGATCGGATTGCCGACGATGCCCGAGCCGACGCGGAACTGCCAGAGCACTTCACCGGTGCGGGCGTTCGCCGCCTTGAACCATCCATCGAGCGTGCCATAAAACACGACGTTACCCGCGGTCACGAGGGCGCCGCCCCACACGGGAAATGGCTCGTGGATCCCCCATACCTTGCGGCCGTTCGCCGCATCCCAGGCCATGAACTCGCCCTTGTAGTTGCCAGGTCCGCCTGTCTCCGGCGCGTTCGCGCCGATGTACGGCGTACCGGCGATGTAGCTCACCGGACGGCTCTCGAAATCCATGCAGAGATTGTTCGTGGGTACGTAGAACAATCCTGTCTGCGGCGAGAACGCGGCAGGCTGCTGATTCTTGCCACCCTCGAGTGAGGGGCAAATGTTCTTGACGAGCTTTCCCTGCTTCGTCGTTTTGCTCGTGTCGATCTCCGGACGGCCGGTTTGGAGATTGATGTACTTGGCCCAGTTCATCGGCACGAAGGGTTGGGCGAGCAGCACCTCACCGGTGCCGCGATCCAATGTGTACGCGAAGCCATTCCGGTCGAAATGAACGAGTGCCTTACGAGCTTGTCCCTTCACCGGCATGTCGACGAGAATGTTCTCGTTGACGGCGTCAAAATCCCAATAGTCGTGGGGAGTGACCTGGAACGCCCACACGAGCTCTCCGGTGTCGGCATCGCGAGCGAGGATGGCGCACGTCCATTTGTTGTCGCCGGGACGGACGTCCTGGTTCCACGGGCCGGGGTTGGACGTGCCGTGATAGACGAGGTTGAGCGCGGGATCGTACGACAGCCACCCCCACACGGCGCCGCCGCCGATCTTCCACGCGTCGCCGGGCCAACTCGTTAGGCCGAGGTCTTTGCCGCGCTCCGTCGCGTAGAACGGTTTGAAGCGGGCGCCGATTTTCACGTCGGCGTCGGGGCCGGTGTTGTAGGCGCGCCAGAGCTCGCGTCCCGTCGCGAGATCGAGTGCGGCGATCCAGCCGCGGACGCCCATCTCGCCGCCGCTCGAGCCAACGATGACGCGATTCTTCACGACAATTGGCGCCATCGTGATCGTCTCGCCGCGATTGAGATCTGCCATCTGCACGCGCCAGAGCTGCTTGCCGCTCTCGGCGTCGACGGCGACTGTGTGTCCGTCGAGCAAGTTATAAACAAGCTTGCCTTCGGCGTATGCCGCGCCACGATTGACGACATCGCAGCAGGCGGTGCCGACGGCCGCCTGCGCATTCTCCGGTCGAAACTTCCACTTGAGCGGATAGCCGGGCTGGGTGAGATCGATGGCGTAGGCGACGTTCGGGTAGGGCGTCACCAGATACATCGTCTTGTTCACGACGAGCGGCTGGCCCTCGTGGCCGCGCAGCACACCTGTAGAGAAGGTCCACGCTGCTTTGAGATTCTTGGCGTTGGTCGATGTGATCTGCGCGAGCGTGCTGTAACGGCTGCTCGCGTAATCGCGTGCCGGCATCGTCCATTCGCCCTCGGCGCCGGGCGGATTTGGCGTGCCGATGCGCGCGTCGGCGACGATCGGTGCGCTGGCAGATGCAACGCGCGTGCTGTCCGCCGCGGGACCCACCTTCTTGCATGCAGCGATTCCGATTGAATACAGCACGAAATGCCAGATTCGCATCGCCGCCTATCCTCCCGACTCATCGGCGCGACGCACGCGCGCCTTGTACTGCCGTTTGAACTCCTCGAACACTTCGTCGGCAAAAAGCTCGTCGGAGATGTGCGCGATCTCTTCAGCTTCCTTCCACGCTTCGGCAAGCGACGCGAGCTCTCCTTCGAGAGCGCGGCGCTCGATGTCTTCGTTCGATGCCATCTCCAGGGCCAACCGGTCGACCGACGGAAGTCGAAAGAGGGGCGTCGCCTCTTCGCTGCCGGTGCCGCCGCGCCCCCAGAACGAACGATTGGCGAGCTGCAACGCGATTCGTTCGGCGAAGCTCGATGCGACGGGCTCGATCAATCCCTCGTCGGGCGCATCGGGGACGCGCCCCCAGTGCGTGCGCATCGCAAGCGACGCGACACGCGAGAAATAGCCCTCGCGATCGCCGGCCTCGTCGAGCTTCGCGATCGCGTGTTGCACTTCCGCGTTGCTGGCGACACCGAAATTGAGGGAGGCGAGCATCTTACCGGCCGTGCGCAGCCCCGCGCCCTCGGCGAGACGGGACACGCCGCCGTCGTGCCGCACCACGAGTCGCCACGGTGCGTCGCGATCGGGACGAATCAGTTCCGCGGCGCCGAGATGTGCATAACGAATGACGATGGGAAGTCCGGTCTCGTCGAAGCTACGCGCGAGTACGGCGTCGCCGCGTCGAAACGTGCGCAGCCGGAGCATCGCTTCATCGCTGAGGCCGACGTGCGTCGCGTAGCCGGCGAGCGCCGCCGCGGCGCGACGCGCGATCCAGATTGGCAGCCCGGTGCCACGGCGCACGAGTGCCCTCCGCCGGCGCTTCCCGTTGGTTTCGCTGGCGTGGCGTTCGATGCGGGCGCCGTAGCGCCAAGACGCAATCTCGGGGAGTAGCGCTGGGCCGATGCGCACCAGCTCGAGGTGCTCGCCGACGCGCGCCAGTCCGATGTTGTCCGTGGAGTAGCGCAACCGTGTGCCGCGGAACAGCCGCTCGCATTCGCCAATCGCCTCCCAGCGCTCTTCGAGGGGCGAGAGGTTCCAGCGTCCACAACGGGTGCAGATAACCCAGAGGCGACCGCGGGCCGGATCGAACGCGAGTCGCTGGCCGACGGGAAACGCCGCGATCTGGTCGTTGGCGCCGAGTGAGATGTTGCAGAAAAGACAGGTCGAGTACATCGACCCGAATACTGCTAAACTGGCCGGACGACGCAACTTTGATGTCCCATTTCCGGACACCGCCGTTGCCGCCCGGCGGATCGAGGCGGTGCGGCGCGAATACCCGCCGGCTGCGCTCGGCGTGCCTGCGGTGAGTTGCTTCAAGGAATGATTAGCGCCTTGATTGCCGCTCGCGATTCCACGGCAGCCAACGCATTCGTCGCGTCGTCCAGCCGATACCGGCCGCTCACCATGTCGCGCCATGGTACGCGATCACCGAATCGTGTTGCGAGCTCCACGGCGCGATGAAAGTGATGGTACTGCGAGCCCCAGCAGCCGTGGATCTCGACATGCTTGCGATTGATCTGCCAGTGCGGGTGAATCTCGACGGGTCCGTTGTCGGTGTAGTGACCGCAGATCACGACGCGGCCGCCGTCGCGCACCATGTCGAGTGCCTGGGAGACCGCATCGGGACTGCCGCTGGCTTCGATGACGACGTCCGCGCCTCGATCGCGCGTTGCCGAGCGAACCGCGGCGAGACGGTCCTCACTCGTTAGGTCGAGACTCAGAGTGCGCGTCGCGCCCATCCGCCGCGCGAAGTGGAGGCGGTCCTCGGGTGCGCCAATGGCGATTAGCTCGCCGGCACCGGAGAGGGCAGCGAGCGCGACGATCGACTGGCCGACCGGTCCGACACCGAGCACGGCGACCGACTCGCCGAGCCTAACGTGTGCCAGGTCGGTGGCGTGGAGAGCGGTGACCAAGCCACATCCACCGCCGATGAAGGTCTCAGGCGCCAGATCCTTTGGAAGCCGGATCATCTTCACGCCCGGCTTCATCCAGATCGCCTGAGCCCAGCCGCCTAACAACCCGTCGTTCGCGCTATAGGTAATACCGTAGACGCGCCGCTTCGCGCAGCGGGTTGGCTGTTGCGCGACGAGGCAGTGGTAGCACGCATTGCAGGTCTCGTGGACATCGAGGAATGTGACGACGTCGCCCTCGCGAATGGGCTCGCCTTCGACGTCGCGCGCTCCGTCCCCACGCAACGCGGCGACGATACCGACCGAGACGTGGCCCGGAATGATCGGAAAGGGTACGTCGAGTCGGCCGTGGTGCAGATGGACGTCGGTACCGCAGACCTCGGAGTACATCGTGTGCAACAGCCCCGCGCCGGGCTCGAGGTCGGGCGCGGGGAACTCACGAATCTCCAGCGCCTGGTGGGCGCCGGGCATGACGCAGGCGGTATAGCGCTCAACGCGTCGACACACTCTTCGGCGTGCCTAACGTGTAGCGGTTGATCCACTCGAATTCACGCCGCACCTTGTCCATCTGGTGATAGTACTCACCCAACCCGTGGCCCTCACGCGGATAGAACACCAACTGGACTGTCTTGCCGCGATCTTTGAGCGCGCGGAAGTACTCCATGGGTTGGCCGATCGGCACGCGCTGATCATTGCCGCCGTGCAAGATGAGCAGCGGCGTCGTCACACTCTCGACAAACGTGATCGCCGAGCGCTGGCGATAAAACTCGGTGGTTTCCTTGTTAGGCACT
>QHUV01000718.1 GCA_003222065.1 Gemmatimonadota bacterium
TTCCGGCATAACGGAAGATCGCCCCCAGTTGGCCGTCGAGACATTGTTCATAGAACTTGAACGCTGCCTCGCACTCTCCCTTGAAGCTGAGATAAGTGGTCATCTGCATGGCGGACCTTGGAGGGATTCGTTAGGCGACGCATGACGCGCTTTCGAGCCGCAGTCGGGAGCTCGAAGGCCGGATCGAATGCCCGAATGTAGCTCGAGCCCGGCGATGTTGTCCGCCCCGATTACACCCACGGTGCGCTCCGAGATGGCGACCAATTTGCCCTTCTGGCGTTGGTCTGTTCGCGAGCCCATACTGCGTGTCCGTCCGAGGCTCAGCCGGCCTCGCGTCTCACTCCTCACCACAAATTCGATGTTCGGTCGCACTGCGCTACTCCTGCTCGCCGCCGCTGCGCTTCCCGCGCAGGCGCCAAAGATCACCCAGCAGGGTGACCCCACCGTGAAGTCCGATACGATCTACAAGCTCGCCGTGAAGGCAGCGGACCACCCCGAAGAGAACGCCGTCTTCCTCCTCGACGATGGGGTCGTGCGCCTCGAGGCCGACGGGCGGGGGACGCAGACCTTCCGGCAGGTGGTGCAAATCCTCAAGCCCGGTGCGGCGGAGCAGTACAACGAGTTCAGGTGGAGCTACGCGCCCGGGCACGAGAAGTTCACGCTGAACTGGATCCGCGTCATCGGGCCCGACGGGACGGTAATCAGCGACGGGCCGTCGCACCAGCAAGACTCGGACATGCCGGCGCAGATGGGCGACCCGGTGTACTCGGATCGCAAGGTGAAGCGCGTGTCGCTCTCCGGCGTCGCGCCGGGGACGATCGTCGACTACAGCTATACGCGCGAGGAGCTCAAGCCGTACCTCCCCGGTGACTTCTTCCAGACCTGGAGTGTGTCGACGGGGCTCACGGTCAGACGGTCGCGTTTCCTCGTCGACGTGCCGTCGTCGCTCGCCGTCAGACTGCACGAGCGGCGACCGGTCTTCGTTAGGCTCCATTTCCAAGCTCAAGCTTCAGCAGATACTTGCGGCGGCGGCGCCGAGGACCCGTGACGACACCATTCGCGCCGTGCAGAAGTGGGTCGCACAAGACATCCGCTACGTATCGATCGCCCTCGGCCTCGGCGGCTACCAGCCGCGGTCGCCCGACACCGTGGTCGTGAGTGGTTTCGGCGACTGCAAGGACAAGGCGACGCTCTTTGTGGCGGCGATGAACTCGCTCGGCATCGCGGCGTTTCCAGTGCTGCTCAACTCGACAGGTGTTAGTTATCGCGAACTGGCGACGATCGAGCAGCTCGACCACGCGATCGCGGCGGTGAAGACGCCGACTGGGTATCAGTTCACGGACCTGACGTCCGAGCTCACGCCGTACGGCGAGCTGCCGTACAGCGAGCAGGGAGAGTTGGTGCTCGTGGTGCACCCCGACGGCACCACCGAGGAGACGGAGCTTCCGCTCACGCGACCGACAGACAACGCGACGACGATTCGCATCTCCGGCGAGCTCTCGAGCGACGGAATGTTCAACGGCCGGTACGACGAGGAGGCGACGGGCGCGCTCCAGTACAGCCTTCGCTCGGCGTTCGAGAACCCGCTCGACTCGACGCAGAAGGCGAAAGCGGCGAACGCAATCGCGTCGAAGTTCTTCGACGGCGCGGAGGGCGACAGTCTGCTGGGGTTCGAGGGAAAGGATCTGCGCGCGAAGGCGCGCTTGAGCGTCCAGATCAAGCACGCGAAGGCAGCATCGAGCGCGGGGGAGACGGAAATCTTCACGACTCCACTCGGCAGCATGTCGGGGATAACCTCGGCGGCGAAGGAGCTGGAGAAGGCGAAGGAACGGCGCTTTCCGATCGATGCGGCGCGGATTCTGGGAAACCGGTCGACGGTCGTCGAGCTGAGGGTGAAGCTGCCGGCGGGATGGAAAGCGCAGCTGCCGTCAGGAGTAAAGGCGGCGAGTCCCTTCGGGAGCTACGAGTCGACGTACGTACAGGCCGGCGACGAGCTCGTGATCACGAGGAAGACTCTAGGGGCGACTGGAGTGTATGCGCCGGATAGAGCAAAGGATGTGGCGGCGTGGTTCCGTGAGGTGGGGAAGGATGACGCGAAGTTGATCGTGATCGCGAAGAAATGAGACCTCGAGAGCTGCCAACGTCCAAGGTTCTTCAGATCACGAATGGGATGAACCGCTTCGTCGCCTTGGTATAGTCCCGGTACGTGTCGCCTAACGTCGCCATCAACGCGCGCTCCTCGACGCGCACGCGATAGACATAGCCGGCGACCGACATCACGAACGCGATCGTTGCGCCGACCCAGCTGCCGAGCGCCGTCGCAACACCGACGATCATCAAGATGCCCGCCGTGTACGAGGGATGTCGCACCCAGCGATAGGGACCGGCGGCGACGACGCGTTGGTCCGGCCGAACGCGCACCTCGCCGGTGAACGATGCGCCGAGGGCGCGAAAGCAGAGTCGTCGCAACACCGCGCCGGCGATGAGC
>QHUV01000182.1 GCA_003222065.1 Gemmatimonadota bacterium
CCGGCTCCTGCCACATACGGCCCCCGACACCGGCTCAGTGCCACCTCGCCCCGCGGTGGTCGCGCGGGCCGTTAGGCGCGCCCGCGCCGACTCGGCGCGGATCGCGCGCCGTACCGAGGTCGAGCGATTGGCGACTGGACGTCCGTTACCGAAGTTGGTGGTCGACACGCCCAAGGCGACCCCGATTCTCCTCAAGGGAAAGTTGTCCGCGAAGGGCACGCTCAGCGGTAACCTGCAGAACTTCGACACGCGCGGTGCGCTCGGCGCGGAAAACATCAACGTGCACGGCAATTCGGCGCGGCTCCTCCTCGGCAGATATGCCTGGACGAACGCGCGCACACCGGCGTCGACGATCGCGCTCGGACTTATTGGCGATTCGATCAGCGCGATGGGTTTCCAGTTCGACAGCCTGGACGCGCGCGTCAGCTATCGCGGCCAGACCGGCGGCGGCGCCGTACAAGTGCTCGTGCGGCAAGGCGACCAGCGCGATTACGGTCTCAAAGGCGACTATGTCGTGAATGCCGATCGCCGCGAGTTGCGCATCGCCGACATGGAGCTCCGCTTCGACACCACGCTGTGGCGGGCGACGCATCCGGCAGCGATCCAATCGCGCCCAACTGGCATCGCGGTGCAGAACCTGGAGCTCCGCAGCGGTGAGACGAGTCGCATCTATGCGAATGGCCTTCTGCCGACCAATGGCGTCGGCAACTTCGACGTCGCGATCGACAATTTCCAGGTTGGCGATCTGCTGGACATCCTGCAGAGCGATCTCGATCTCAAGGGCTTCGTCACGCTGCACGGCAGCATGCGTGGCACGATGGCGTCGCCGACGCTGCGCGGCGCGTTAGGCTTGGCCGGCGCTGTGTATAAGGGCGACACCGTTCCCGAGCTCCACGGTACGTTCAACTACGCAAACCGGGCGCTTGCCACCAATCTCGACCTGTTGCATCGCGGAGGCGCACCGATGGCGACGGTGACGGCGAATCTACCAGTCAACCTCGCTCTCAGCGGCGTGACCGGACCGCGCCTGTTGCCGCAACCGCTCACCGTCGATCTCAAAGCCGATAGCCTGCCGCTCGAGTTAATCCCGGCCTTTACGGGGGTTGTCACCGACGTGCACGGGAGGGCGGGCGGTCAGGTTGCTGTGCGCGGTAGCTTCGACCGTCCATCGATCGCGGGCGGGCTGATTCTCAGTCAGGGAGCCGTTAGGCTCACGTCGTCCGGCATGTTGTTGGAGAACGTGACGGGCACCGTACGGATGGCCAACGACTCGGTGCGCATCGATTCGCTCGCGGCGAAAGCCGGACGTGGCACTGTCGCGCTTACGGGCGGTCTCGCGGTCGGCACCTGGCGTGATCCGGCGTTCAACCTGTTCTTCGTCGCCCACAATGCCGAGGTGCTCAACAACGAACACGGACGAGTGAGCGCCGATGCGGGACTGCGATTCACGGGCCCACTCGCTCGTCCGTATCTCAGCGGTCAGGTTCAAGTCACGGGCGGCGTCATCGAATTCCCGAATCCGACGAGCCGGCACGTGATCAGCGCCGGCGATCCCGATCTGTTCAACGTCGCCGACACGGCGCTCATGTCGGACAAGGACCTCTTCCCAACCCAGTCGCCGATTCTGAAGAACATGCGCGTCGAAGTGGCGCTCGGGATCAATCGGAACACCTGGGTGCGAACGACGGACGCGAACGTCGAGATTTTCACGGACTTTCCCATCGAGGTACACGTCGCGCAGTCGGCGTTGGCGCTCACGGGAGCCGTCGGCACGGAGCGCGGTGATTACACATTCCTTTCGAAGCGATTCCAGATCACGCGTGGATCAGCGACGTTCATCGGCACTCCAGATCTGAATCCCACGCTGCAGGCGACGGGCGAGTACCAGGTGCAGCTCACCGGAAGCCCCGCGCTCAACATCGATGTGCTCATCGGCGGCACGATGAAAAAGCCGAAGCTGACGCTGCAGAGCGATGCGCAACCACCGAAGACGCAATCGGAGCTGCTGACGCTGCTCGCCTTCGGCGGACCGGCAACGAATCTGTTGCAGGGCGAGGGATCGAGCCTCACGGGAACGGGTCAGCCCGGTGGTCTGGTCGGGCAGAGCGCGCAAGTGGCGATGACGCGGCTAACCGGCGTCGCCGTCGGCGTTCTCTTCGAGCAAGTCCAGATTCAAGCGGGTCGCGCGATCGGTGCGGATCAATTCTACATCACGCCCGGCGGCACTCCCGAGCTCACGTCGGGCACGCAAGGGTTCACGAGCTTCATCAACAGCACGCGCATCGAGGCTGGCAAATATCTCAATCCGCACACGTTCTTGGGCGTGCAGGAATACAGCAATCTTCCGGGTGTCCGCCTCGAGTATCGCACGAACCACGGTTGGCTCTACACCGCTTACACGCAGCCGTCGGTTCTGCTCAGGCCGCCGAGATTGGAGGAGCAGACCTGGTTCAGGCAGCAGGCGTACGGAGGGCTCATCATTCGGCAGTGGAGATTTTAAGGCGGGAGAGCAGCTGCGCCTTTCAGCTCTTGGCCCCGAGCTCCTGGTATAGCATCGCCACCGCCCGCAAGCCGCGCGTGAAGCTCTCCTCACTCATCCACTCGTTAGGTGCATGCGCATTCTCTCCGGGAAGACCGAACCCCATCAGAAGCACCGGTGCACCGAGGATACGCTGAAAATCGCCGACGACGGGAATCGAGCCGCCCTCGCCGGTAATCACGGGCTCGCGTCCGAACGCCGCGGTGAGGGCGCGCCGCGCAGCGTCGAAGAGTGGCCCATCGAGATTCGCACGCCACGGACGTCCGCCGTGCAAGTGCGTCACCGTCACCGTAATACCCTTCGGGGCGAAGCGCTCGACGTGCGCCCGCATGAGCTGCTCGATCTGTTGCGGATCTTGATCGGGAACTAACCGGCAGCTGACCTTGGCCATCGCCTTCGATGGCAGGACTGTCTTCGCGCCCTCGCCCGTGTAGCCGCTCAACAAGCCATTGATCTCGCAGGTCGGGCGCATCCAGAGCCGCTCGAGCGTGCTGAAGCCCGCCTCACCGCCTAACGCCGGTGTTCCGGTCTCCTCCCGAAATCGCTCTTCGTCGAACGGGAGATCGCGAATCTCCTCTCGTGCTTTCTCGCCCCAGTCGAGGACGCGGTCGTAGAACCCGTCGATGGCGATCCGGCCCGAGCCGTCGTGCATCGTTGCCAGGATGCGTGCGAGCGCCATCGCTGGATTGATGACGGCTCCGCCGTAGCTCCCCGAATGCAGATCGGTCGTCGGACCTTGAACGTCGATCTGGAAGTATGCCAGTCCGCGCAGCGACGAGAGGAGCGAAGGGAGTCCAGGCGCGAACATCGCCGAGTCGGATATCACCACGGCGTCGGCGCGAAGCAGCTTGGCGTTCGATTCGACGAAGTCCGAGAGATGCTCGCTACCCACCTCTTCTTCGCCTTCGACCAAGAGGACGAGGTTTACAGGCAGGGTTCCGCGTGTTCGAAGCAGAGCCTCGACCGCTTTCACGTGTAAGAAGAGCTGCCCTTTGTCGTCAACCGACCCGCGGGCAAAGATTTTTCCGGAGCGGACCGTCGGCTCGAAGGGTGGACTTGTCCAGAGATCGAGAGGTTCGGCCGGCTGTACGTCGTAGTGGCCATATGCGAGGACGGTCGGAGCATTTGCGCCGGCACCGCGCCACTCGCCGACGACCACCGGATGCCCCGGCGTACGGTGTACGGTTGCTTGCAGGCCGGCGGCTCGCATACTCGCCGCGACCCACTCGGCGGCGCGCGTGGTGTCGGCATTGTGCTCGGAGCGCGCACTCACGCTCGGGATGCGCAGCAGTTCGAACAGCTCGTCGCGGATACGTGCTTCGTTGTCGGTGAAAAAACGATCGAGGTCCGTAGGTACGGTGATTTCGTTCGTGGCGGTCAGCATCTGCCTTGGATAGTTAGGTTGAGTCTTTGTGAATTACCGCAGACGGCTCACACCGAGATACGCGAGATAGAGACGCGCCATTTCGTCGCCCAGATCGTCGCCGACGAGCTGTCGGTGCTCCGGCCATACCTCACCGAACACCGTCGTTTCTCGCAAAGCGCCGAAGAACATCATGAAGCCCAAAGCAATCGCGCGGTCCGGATCGAGATGCGTCACTTCGGCGCGACGCCCCGGGTCGAGGAGGAGGGCGCGG
>QHUV01000183.1 GCA_003222065.1 Gemmatimonadota bacterium
CGGACGAAGAGAGCGATAACAGCTCATCACGGATTTCCCGGATTCAAAACAGATTTCACCGATTGCTCCGCTTCGACTACGCCTCCGCCCGCAACGAGCCCGGACGATGCTCTTTGGGACGGCACACCAGTCGGGGTCCGGCGCGAGGAGCCACCCAAGGTGGGTCACCAAGAAGGAGCGTCCGGGCTCGTTGCGTTTGGAGTTGTCACGGTCACGGAGCAATCAGTGAGATCCGTTCACATCGATGCAATCCGTATCGAGCCGTTCTCGCTTTTCAGTCCGCGTCAGTCCGTGCTCTTGTCCGCGTTCGTCCGCGATCACGCTGTTGGCCAACATGCACGACCGATAGAATCTCGATGCCTCTAGTATTCCCCTTCGACCCAAACATCGCTCGCGCCTCGACGATCCCGGCTCGGCTCTACAACGACCCGGTCTATCTCGAGCTCGAGCGCGAGCGGGTCTTCGCGCACAGCTGGCAGCTCGTTGGGCGAGTGGACCAGGTGCTCGAGACGGGGCAGTACTTCACCGCCGAGATAGGCAACGATGCCATCGTCATACTCCGCGACGGGACGTCGCTGCGCGGTTTCTATAACATTTGCCTCCACCGCGCGGGTCCCGTCGCCTATGGGTGCGGCAAGCGTCAGACGCTCCAGTGCAAGTATCACGGATGGACATACACCCTCGACGGAACGTTGCTCCGCGCGCCCGAGATGGAGGGCGTCGAGAACTTCAGGCCTAACGAGATGCACCTCATTCCGGTGCTGGTCGCGACGTGGGGTCCGTTCGTCTTCGCGAACCTGGACGGCAAAGCGCCCCCGTTACTCGAAGTGCTCGAGGACATTCCCAGGCGCGTCGCGCCATTTCGGTGCGAAGAGATGCGCTACGTGTTGCGCAAGGAATGGGACCTGGCGTGCAACTGGAAGGTCTACGTCGACAACTATCTCGAGGGATATCATCTACCGGTCGTCCACCCCGGTCTTCACAAGGAGCTCGACTACGACCAGTACGCCGTCGAGCCGCATCGATACTTCTCGATTCAGCACGCGCCGCTCCGGCCGGTGCACGGGAGCACTCGCAATCGACGCTACGACCCTAACGAGACGGATGTCGCCGAAGCCGTGTACGTATGGCTCTTCCCGAACGTCATGATGAACGTGTATATGGGGCAGATGCAAACGAACGTGGTCTTACCCCTCGCTCACGACCGAACAAAAGTGATCTTCGAGTGGTTCGCGACGGACGTTCCCGAGAATCCCGCCGCCGACGCCAAGTGGTCGCGCCTCCTCGAGTTTTCCGACGAGATCCAGGCGGAGGACATCGAGATCTGCGAGGTCGTCCAGCGCAACCTTCGCTCGCGGGTGTACGACCGCGGCCGGTACTCGGCGGCTCGCGAGAACGGCGTGCACCATTTCCATTCGCTCCTCCATGAGTTCCTTACCTGACCCGGACAAGTTGCCACGGTCTTTCCCAATCGTTTGTCCAACAGACGGGAGCTCGGTAACGGGTGCCGGGAGCTAGTTTGGACTAGCGCCTGACACCTAACACCTGCTCGTTCCCACCCGCCCCCACCGTGTCCTTCTTCCCTCGTCACACTGTCGAGTGGCATATCGAGGAGCCGCGCGCCTTCCGCCGGCTCTCGCTGTCGCTCGTCGAGATGGCGTTGGTGACAGGAGTCCTGCTCCGCGTCTATCGCTCCTACGCGTTGACGCACCGGGCGAATGGGTGGCTCTTTTTCGGCGGGACCCTGGCCTTCGGTCTGCTCTTCCTGCTCTTCATGACCAGCGCGCACCTCGCGAACTTCCCGATTCAGCGCTGGGCCTGGCGGGCACCGGCGTTCGCGCTGCTCGAGAGCACTGGCGAGATGGCGACGAGCCTTCTCCTCATCTGGGTTGGCCGCGAGCCGTACGGCTCCGTGCGCGCCGAATGGCGCGACTGGCCCTCCATGGCCATAGGTACTCTGGCGACGCGTGGCCTGATCATCATACTCTGGTCGCTGCTCCTGGCCGGTATCATCACGGTCGTCCGCCGGCTCATGGTTGAACCGGTCGAGGAGGAGAAAGAAGAAGCGAGGGCGTGACGCGGAGCTCGCTGCGCTCGGGTTGACGGCGGGCTACTATCTGCGATGCCCCGCAAGCTCCTCTCCATCCTCGGCGTCAGCTTCGGCCTTGCCGTTGGAATCGGGAATACGATCG
Source organism: Gemmatimonadota bacterium (assembly GCA_003222065.1). Classification (GTDB taxonomy): domain Bacteria; phylum Gemmatimonadota; class Gemmatimonadetes; order Gemmatimonadales; family Gemmatimonadaceae; genus AG2. Next base: position 2,193 of record QHUV01000183.1, read on the forward strand.
GCGCCGGCATTCTGCGCACGCCCGGCGACGTCGCGTCGATGTTGCCAACGGCGTGGCTCTTTCTCGGCGTCTGGGTCATCGGCGCGCTCTACGCGCTGCTCGGTACGACCGCGCTCGCCGAGCTCGGGACGATGCTGCCGCGGTCGGGCGGACAGTACGTTTACGCGAGACACGCATTCGGCGACTATGCGGGGTTCGTCGTCGGGTGGAACGATTGGATCTCCACCTGCGCGAGCACGGCGGCAATCTCGATCGTCATCGGTGAATCGCTGGCGGCTCTGGTTCCGGGTCTCTCGACTCGCGCGACGCCGTTGGCCATGGCAACGGTCCTCGTCTTCACCGCGCTGCTGCTACGTGGAACGAAAGTCGGCGGCCTGTCACAGGAGCTGACGAGTCTCTTCAAGACCGCGGCGCTCGTCGTCTTCGTCGCGGCGTGTTTCATCTTCGGCCATCGCGCTGCCGCGCTGCCTAACGCGATACCGGCCACTGCGTCCGCGGCTCCGGCGACGTCCCTCTTCGCCGGCTTCGTGCTCAGCGCCCAGGCCGTGATCTACACGTATGACGGCTGGTCCGGCCCGCTGTATTTCTCCGAGGAGCTGCGCGATCCGGGCCGGCAGATCCCGCGATCGATGTTCGGATCCTTGCTCGCCGTGGCGGCGATTTATTTGCTCATCAACCTGGCGTTCCTGTACGTGTTGCCTCTGAGTGCAATGGCCGGATCGACGCTTGCCGCGGCCCGCGTCGCGCAAACGATCTTTGGTCCCCGCGGCGACACCGTCGTTAGGTTGGTCGTCATCCTCGCCCTGCCGAGCGCCGTCAATGCATGCCTGCTCATGTCGTCGCGCGTGTTATTCGGCGTTTCGCGGGATGGCATCGGGCCGCGTGTCGCGACGCGCGTCAACGAGGGGGGAACGCCGACGGTGGCGCTGATCGCGAGCTCCCTGGTCAGCCTCGCGTTTCTAGCGACCGGCACCTTTCAGAGCGTGATCGCCGTCGCCGCATTCTTCTTCGTCGCCGACTACGCGCTCTCGTTCCTCGCCGTATTCGTGCTCCGTCGTCGCGAGCCCGACGCGCCGCGTCCGTATCGCGCCTTCGGGCATCCGTGGACCACTGGGCTGGTACTCGCCGGCTCGCTCGCTTTCCTCATCAGCGCCGTTGCCGGCGACACGAAGAACTCGCTTTGGGCGCTGGGGCTGCTGGTGGTGAGCTATCCGATGTTCCTAGCGACTCGGAAGCGCCTGGCAGCCGAGGAACTGGAAGCGAGACGATAGATACAGTTTCCGAAATCTTGGTAGCAGGAGTGGGGTCCTGTGGGGCGTTATGGCAATACTGGCATTGCCACGATGTACCATAGGCACTCTCGACGCTATGGCACTATTGCCATAACGCCCCTATGGACCCCACTCCTGCTATCACCATCTAGTAGGTGCTAGCTCCTCACCAGTTGCTTCGCGCACTATCTTGAGCAAATGCGCCACAACAACAAAGAACTACTCGTCGTCGGCGACCGAGTGCTTGTGCGCCTCGAAGAAGGAGAGGAGCGCACGAACGTCGGTCTCTACCTACCCCCGACCGCTGTCGACAATCAAGCGGTGCAGGGCGGTACCATCGTCGCGACGGGCCCCGGGCTTCCGATGCCGAGTCCCGATTCGAACGTCGAGGAGCCTTGGCGAGTGACGTCGCGCGAGACGCGCTTCGTACCGATGCAGGCACGAACCGGCGACTACGCGTTGTTTTTCCGCAAGGCGGCGGTCGAGATCACCTTCGAGGGCGATCGCTACCTGGTCGTCCCGCAGGCGGCAATCCTCGCTCTGGTGCGCGACGAGCTGGAAGATCTGATGAGGGGCCAAAACCGTCCGTAGTTTCTCTAGCGAGGCATGTGAAGCCGTTATGCGTCTTCCCCAGCACCAAGCCATTTATGACGAGCGCATGGTTGCACCCATGCGTCAGGAGCTTACCCGAATTGGCTTCGACGAGCTGCGCACACCCGAGCAGGTCGACAGCGCGCTCAAGGACGCCTCGGGTACGACGCTCGTCGTCGTCAACTCCATTTGCGGCTGCGCCGCGCGCAACGCACGTCCGGCCGTGACACTCGCCCTGCGCAACGAGGCGAAACCCGAAAAGTTGACCACGGTGTTCGCCGGTCAGGACGTCGACGCGACGCAGCGCGCCCGCGAGTACTTCACCGGCTACCCGCCGTCGTCGCCGTCGATCGGTCTGCTCAAGGATGGACAGCTCGTGTACATGCTCGAGCGATGGCAGATCGAAGGACGGCCGGCGCAGGATATCGCGGAAGACCTCGTT
>QHUV01000720.1 GCA_003222065.1 Gemmatimonadota bacterium
AGATCCCGTCGCACATCGTGTTCGCGCCACGGCCGCTCAGCTTTCTGATTCATCCTATCGGCGCGCCATCGCAGCCGTCGACCGGCGACGTGGTGATCGAACCCGGCGACGACATCGACCTACGGTTGAACGGCGGGCGCGTCGTGCTCACGAAGCGTCCACAATAATTGCGAAGAGGGCCGTGCGCCGGCGGCGTGATGCGCCGCCGGTCACCTAGTGCGCTAGGCCGCCGTGGTGCTTGCAGACCTCTTTGCCCTTGCCATCGGCAGATTCCGAGCGCCCATCCCGGCACCGAACACGATGATGCTTCGCGTGCTTTTCTTCCTCGTGGCGATGGTGCCAGCGCCAACCGCGACGCTCCTCATAGTTCGGTTTGGCCCCTGGCGCGGGCGTTCCAGCCTGAGCGACACGCGCCGGCTCGCCCTGCCTCTTCGCGCTGGGAGCTCGATGGAGGACGGTCGTCCTCACTTTGTGGATTCCGCCATGCATGTCGCAGGCGTTTTGGCCGCTGGCATTGACGGTCTTGCCGTCGTTGCAAATGGTCTTGTACGTGCCCTGCGCACGTGCCGCGGCGGGAAGCGCGACGACGAGTGCAATGGCGGCACAAACCAGGGAACGGGTGACTGACATGGAAACCTCGGAAGGAGTCGCGAGATTGACGCGCTCAGACTCGTCAGGGTCACCCGCCGGTTACGTGCGCAAGATCACATTCGCAACAGGTAGGTCGCTTTGACGAAGAACGCGTCCGTCGTGCGCCGCGCGCCGGCGAGGAGATCTTCGCTGCGCCACCGCTGGTATAGCTGCGCCGGATCAGAGGCGTCGCGAAGGTATGTGCTGCCATAACCGGCGAAGAACACCGTTCCGGGATTGGGCTGATACGAGAACAGCCAATCGGTGCGGAGGCTGTGGTATCGCTCCGGAGTACTCGCCATGAACGTTCCGCCCGACTGTACAAAGAGTAGTCGCCCATCCGTCCGCGACTCATCGCGTAAGGAAAGGCGGTCAGCGGCCGTGTACTCACCGACGATCCGGAAGAAGAGCGGCCGCGCAATCTGGTATTCGGTCTTCACGCGAGTGATGCGCGCGCTGGCGACCAGCTCGCCGGTGCTCCGCCGGTCGTAGCTCTGGTATTGCCACGACGGGCTGATGCGCAGCTTGTCGGTCGGGCGCACAAGGGCCGCGATCGACGAGTATGCGATGCCTGACGAGGCCCACTCGTAGAAGTTCTCGAGAAGCCCGCACTCCAACCGCCGCGCAACTGAAGGTGTGTGTTGACGTGGAACTTCTTCTCGATCGCGTCCCGCCGCTCCGTGAAGTACGCGTACTTCCAGGTGAGGTAGTACACCGGGTCGAACGTGAATGCCTGCAGCCACGCGTCACGCGCACCGAACAGCGTTACGCGCTGATCGGCCGTCGAATTGACGACGCCCGGCCGGCCGATGAATCCGCTCGCCGCGAGAAAATTCTCGTCGACGCCGACCACCGAGTACTGAAAACCGAATCGCTTGCCATTGCGATCGAACGCCGCGCCCCACAGCGGCGCCTCGGTCGTGCGATGGCTGAACAAATTGTCGGCCGTACGGCTCCCCGCGACCTGAAAATTCAATGAGTAGAGTTTACGAAATACGATGGAGCCATCCACGTCGGCGACGCCATTCGACCAGCGATCATCGCTGCGGTCCGTGAACGTCGCGCCGATGTGCGACTGATCGCCGACGTCGCGCGCGAAGCGCGCGACGGCGTAGATAGGACGGGTGCCGCCCCGGCCCGTGACCGGGTCGTAGGACAGCGAGTATACGCGGTCGTCCACAGCCGAAAGCAACGCGATCGACGTTCCCGAGACCTTGCCGGTGAGCTTCGTCGCGAACACCGGCTGCTGGATGCGCCGCGTATATACGAGCTGGTTCGGCGTGCTGAACCCTTCCATGCCTTCGAGGAAGAATGGACGCTTCTCGGAGAAGTACAGTGCCTGACGGGGATCGAAGACGAATTGCCCTGCGTCCGATTCGATCTGCGAGAAGTCGGGACTCACCGTTCCGTTCAAGGTGAGGTTGTTCGTGATCCCCCACCGAGCATTCCCGCCAAACACGGGATCTTCCGCGCCATAGCACCAGCGGCTCGTGGCCGTGGGCGGACAAAGCGCGCCGACCGTGCGCTGTGTGGCCTCCGGATTGACGTCGAGCACGAGGCCGCGTCGCAGGTCGGTGAGCCCGTCGAGTGTGCCCGACTGGCCGAGGAACGACGCCCCGGCACGCCGCGCCGGCGCCCAACTGTCCTCGAAGCCGGAGTGCTGCACGACGCGAACGACGTTGAATCCCCAGCTTTGCGTCTCCGTCGACTGATAGCGCAGCGACTTGAAGGGGATACGAATTTCAACCTCGTATCCATATTCGGTCACACGTCCCTTCGATTGAAAGACAAAGTCCTGACTGACATCGGCGTGTTGGCGCGCCGAGCCTTGCGACAGGAAGCTCCCCGACTGCTGCTGATTCGTCTCGAGGATCGTTCCGTCCATTTGGACGCCGAGGGGATTTACGCCGAACACCAAGGCCTGACGGCTGTCATTGAAAGTGCTGAGGA
>QHUV01000184.1 GCA_003222065.1 Gemmatimonadota bacterium
GACGCCGCTGTGGGTGCGCACGAGGTTGCGCTCGAACTCGCGTGGGATCGTCAGCACCATCGTCACGTCTCCGGCGAGGAGCCGCTCATTGGCGAGCTCGGGGCTCGCCGACGCGCCGGCGATTCGGAAGTCGCCGGACGCGGCGAAACGCGTCACGAGGCCCCGCGACACGCTCGTGTGATCCTGATCCACCACATACAAGGGCGTGTCGCGAATCTCGAACGTCGCCGCGTTTGCAAGAACAAGAAGTTGAATGAAGGGGATGAGCAGCACCTGGGCGAGCGTCGCCCGGTCGCGCACGACGTGGAGCACCTCCGTCCAGGCGAGAATGAGCGCGCGTCGCATCAGGCCAGGCGAATGCGGAATGACCGCGTCGCCGCGGCGACGAGCACGACCGTCATGCCAAGCAGGATCAACGTCTGCGGCCAGAGATACTCCAGGCCGACACCCTTCAACATCACACCTCGCGCGATAATGACGAACCACTTTGCTGGTATGGCATTGGCGATCACGCGCAGCGGCCACGGCATGCTCTCGAGTGGAAAGATGAATCCGGAGAGCAGGATCGTCGGCAGCATCGTGCCCGCCAGCGCGCCGATCATGGCGACGCGCTGTGACGATGTGCGCGACGAGATGAGAATTCCCAGCGAAAGCGAGGTGAGGATGTATAGCAAACCCTCACCAAGCAATAACAACAAACTTCCTCGCAGAGGCACGTTGAATATCAGCCGCGCCTCGGCAACCACGAACAGCACGCTGAGAAAGCCAATCACGAGATATGCGAGCACTTTGCCAACAATGATCTGGAACGGCTTGAGGGGCGAAACGAGCAGGATTTCCATCGTGCCCGTCTCCTTCTCGCGCGTGAGCGAGATCGCCGTCATCAACGCCGAGACGACGGTGAGAACGAATGCGATGAGGCCGGGGACGAACAGATTGGAGCTCGCGCGCGTCGGATTGAAGCGCATTCGTGCCTCGGCCGCGATCCTGACGGTGCCGCCGCGCGTCGCGACGTCCCGCTCGAAGCCTTGAATCACGCCGAGCGCATAACTCTCCATCGCGCTCCCACTGTTCGGCTCGGAGGCGTCAGCGATGATGAGAATTCGCACCGGAAGTCCGCGCGCCAGCCGGTTCGCGAAATCTCCGTCCAAGACGACCGCCTCCTGGATCGCTCCGCTCGCAAAGAGGTGGTCGAGGAGCGTTGGATTCGGAAGCACCCGAACGAGCTTGAACGCGTTCGTCGCCGAAAACCGGTTGCGCAGCTCGAGCGTCGACGCGTCGGGGGAAGGATCGACGATAGCGACGCGGATGTCAGTGATATCCGTGCGGATGGCATAGCCGAAGAGGACGACCTGCAGGATCGGCATGAAGATCACGACGAGGAGCGTGCGCCGATCGCGCAGGATGTGTAGTCCTTCCTTGCGGAGCAATCCGGCGAAGGCGCTCATGAGGTCTGCGCGGCAGCGGGTCGAGCCAGCTGCACGAACAGCTCGTCGATCGACTCGACGCCGAATCGCCGGCGGAGCTCAGCGGGGCTGCCTAACGCCTCGATCCGCCCAGCGACCATGATCGAGATCCGGTCGCAGTACTCCGCCTCGTCCATGTAGTGAGTGGTCACGAAGACGGTCGTGCCACCCGCCGCCGCTTCGTAAATCAGCTCCCAGAACTGCCGCCGCGTGATTGGGTCGACGCCACTCGTCGGCTCATCGAGAAACACGATCGACGGCTCGTGCAACAGCGCCACGGAGAAGGCGAGCTTTTGCCGCCAGCCGAGCGGCAGCGACCGCACCTGCGTGTCGGCCGATTGCTCCAGACCGAGGCGCGACAGCATGCGCGCGGTGCGATCGCGCACTTCGTCCTTCGAGAGATCATAGATGCCGCCGTAGAGACGAATGTTCTCGCGGACGGTGAGGTCCTCGTATAGCGAGAACTTCTGGCTCATGTAGCCGATGCGCCGTTTGATCCACTCGCTCTCGCTGTAGACGTCATGGCCGGCAACGCGTGCCGTGCCCGAAGTCGGTGAAAGCAGGCCGGTAAGAATGCGGATTGCCGTCGTCTTGCCGGCGCCGTTCGCGCCAAGAAAACCAAACACCTCACCTGCCGCCACGTCGAAACTAATTCGATCGACGGCGATGAATGACCCGAACCGACGCGTCAGCTCGTGCGCCTCGATCGCGGCTTGTTGCGGTGTCGCCGTCACGCGGCGCGCTCCGGCTCGCCCATCCGCGCCATGAAACTGTCCTCGATGGTCGGCGCGGTGAGTTTCACCTCGACGTCGGCGAAGCCGCGGCCGCGCAAGTAGTCGCGCAGCCCGCTCGCGATCGCGTCGGGCATCAACCCATCACGACGGTCCGTGTAGTGCAAGGCATCGCCGAATGGGAACACGGTGCCGGCATTCGCGTATTCCCGCACGGCGAGGAGCAGCGGATAGCGCTTGCCGGCACGCACCGCGAACAGTGGGCGGCCGAACGATTCGGCGATGCGCGTCGGCGTATCGATGGCGAGGATGCGGCCGCGTTGAATGAGCGCCACGCGGCCGCAGCGGTTGGCTTCGTCCATGTACGGAGTCGAGACGACAATCGTTAGGCCGGACGCCTTCAGCCGATCCAGCAGCTCCCAGAACTCGCGGCGCGATACGGCGTCGACACCAGTGGTGGGCTCGTCGAGAAAGAGAATCTCCGGGCGGTGCACGAGCGCGCAGCAAAGCGCGAGCTTCTGCTTCATCCCGCCGGAGAGCGCGCCAGCCGGGCGGTCCTTGAACGGAGCGAGCTGCTCATAAATCGGCGCGATGAGATCGTAATGCTCCTCGACGGACGCGCCGAAGACGGAGGCGAAGAATCGCAGATTCTCCTCCACCGAAAGGTCCGGGTACAGGGAGAAGCGTCCCGGCATGTAGCCGACGCGGCGACGCAGATCCCACACGTCGGTCGTGACATCGCGTCCGAGCACCGTCGCGCGGCCCTGATCGGGGAGTATCAACGTTACGAGTATCCGAAACAGAGTTGTCTTTCCGGCGCCATCCGGCCCAATGAACCCGAACAACTCACCAGGAGGGATCGCCAAGCTGACATTCTCTAGGGCCACGGTAGCGCCGAAACGCTTCCCGAGGCCATCGATTTCTACTGCATTGGTCGAGGCTAACGTTGGCATTCGAGATCCTCACAATTCTTAACCGCAGAGATTCATAACGAGTCCGGTGCGAAGGGGCCTCAAAAGCGTACGTCCGCCGGCATCCCGATCTTGACGATGCCACCGGGGTTGGGAACACGGATCTTCACGGCGTAGACGAGATCCTTGCGCTCGTCGCGCGTTTGAATCGGCGTCGGCGTGAACTCCGCTTGTGGGGAAACCCAGCTCACCGTGCCGGCGAGCGAGCGCCGCGCTTTGCCGCCGCTGTCGATCGACACGCTCGCCGGCCCGCCGAGCTTCACGCGGGCCAACTGCGTCTCGTTGACATAGGCCCGCAGAATCATCGAGTCGAGATTCGCGATCTTGTACAGCGGCTGGCCGGGCTGGACAAACTCGCCGCGATCGGTGTAGCGGGCGAGCACGGTGCCGGCGACCGGGCTCGTTATGCGGCTCTTCGCGAGCTGCTGCCCGATCTGCGCGAGTCGGGCGTCGGCCGACTTCACCTCCTCGGCGACACTCCGCTGTTGCGCCTCGGCGCCTTGGATCTGCTCGCCGAGAACCTTGTAATCGCGCTCGGCTTGATCGAGCTGCTGCGCCGTCGCCGCTTGCGCGGCGACCAGACGTTGCACCCGCTCGTAATTGCGGCCGGCGATTTCGTGCTGCACGCGCAACGCGTCGAGCTGTTGGCCAACCTCCGTAACGTGAGCGGTTGCCGCGGCGCGCTGTGCAATCAGCTGCCGATGCTGTAAGTCGAGCTGTGTCGTGTCGACGACACCAACGATCTGCCCCAAGACCAGCGATTGACCCTCATCCGCATTGAACCAGAGCAGCTGTCCGTTTGTCTCGGCGGAGACGACGACTTCCGTCGTCTCGAAGTTGCCGTAGGCATCGGGCTGATCCTTATCCCGGCAAGCCGAGAGAAGGAGGACGACGAGCGCGACCAGCGGAGGCAGGACGCGATAAAGGCGGGGCGGCATCAGCGGAGCTCCAAGCCTATGGTCGTGAGATAGTGGGCGCGCGCTTGCGCGAGCTCGACGTCGTGCCCCACGCGTGTTAGGCGCGCGGCAAGGACGTCGTTGCGCCGGTCCACGTACTCGGCGGCCGTCACGACCGCTTCGTCGTACCGGCGACGTGTCTCCTGCTCGATGCGCTCACGGAGCGCGATGATCGCATCGTCGGTGCGGAGCGATGCCGTTAGGCGATCGATGTCCGCGAGCTGTCGCTCGATGCTGCGCTGGGTGGCGGCGGTGAACGCGTCCTCGTCCGTCGAGATGATCTCTCGCTGTACGGCAAGCACCTCGCGGTCTCGATCGGCGGAGCCCCAGGTCCATGGCGCCCACTGTATCTGCACGCCCGCGAGCCAGTAGCTGTTGAAGCTGTTGTCCAGAAAGTCGAGGCCTGGTTTGCCGTAGCCGACGCGCCCGAACGCGGACACGCGCGGCCGGGTTTGCGCGGTAACGACGCGCTCCTGCGCCGCGAGCTGCTCGCGTGTACGCGCGAACTGTGCGTACTCGGGGCGCGTGCGTGGCAGCGACGCGCGCGCGGCAGTGACGGCGGCGCCCAGATCGGGAAGCGCCAGAGTGTCGCCAGCTCCGATCCGCAAACCGGTGAGCGCGCCCAGCACAGCCAGCGATGCGCTGCGCGTGGCGCCGAGATCGTCGCGATCCTGACGGCGCCGCAGCAACTCGGCTTCGATCGTTGCCGGCTCGCTTCGCAGCGCCGTGCCTTCGCGCACACGCGCCTGGGCGACGCGCAGCTGCGTCTCGAGGTCGGAGATAGCGGCGGTGAGCTCACCAGCCCGTGCTTCGGCGAGCGCGGCGGAGAAGAAGGCGTCGTTGACGTCGTTGCGAAGCGCATACACTGTCGTGCGCACCCGTGCCTCGGCGGTAGCGAGGCTTGCTCGCTCGACGTCGCGACGTGGACCGAGCGTCGGATCGTACAACCGCTGTTGCGCCAACAGGTGTGCGTCGTAGGTGTCGTGCGGCGGCCCCGGCACGGTCACGTTAGGCAGGCGGAGCTCGTAGAGAGCCGGCAAGCGGAAGCAGGACGAGGGCGAGGACGCCGGCGCGCACGGTCATGGGCGGAGTGCTTGAAGGAAGAACGCCGGAAGGTCCCGCTTTCGGCGGGCGATGAGACGCTCAAACTCCTCATCGTCCAGGTGCAACACGGCCTGGACCATCGGTCTAGCAGCGAAAGGAAAGATGCACAGCGAGAGCAAGTTGAGAATGAACTGATCGGGAGCGATCGGCCGCATCCGGCCGTCACGCACGCGGGCGCGAATCTGCCGGCCAATGGCGTCGAAGACGCGCGGCGCGAGCTCGTCGATGGACACGCCGGTCAAGGCGATGAGCTGCTTGGCGCGGTCTGGATTGTGGGTGAGCTCGGAGATGATGTACCCGGGGAGGTACGGATGCCCGAGGAGCACATCGAGCTCGATCTCGATGACGCGTTCTACCTTTGTCTCCAGCTCATAGTCGGACGAGAGCGTGGCGATGACTGGCGGCATGAGCTTCGCCGCGGCGCGACTGAAAACGGCGGCGGCGAGACGTTCCTTGGTGCGGAAGTAGTAGTGGAGGAGCGCCTTGTTGACGCCCGCTTCATCGGCGATTTCCCGCCCGTTCAAACAGATGATGGGCAAAACGTCAATGGGGTGAGAGAGCGCGGGCTCTCTCACCCCATCGACACTTCGTCCGGCCCGCTATCTACTCGATACGTCTTCGCGGTACAAAGCCGGGTATCGCTCCTTCAACGCCGCCACCTTGGGCAAGTCGTACGTCGCGATGTATGGACTATCAGGATGCAGCATCGCGTAATGCTGGTGGTACGCCTCCGCCGGATAGAACGTGCGCAGTTGCGCGACCTGCGTCACGATCGGCCTAGCGAAGGTC
>QHUV01000185.1 GCA_003222065.1 Gemmatimonadota bacterium
CTCGACGCAGCGGCGCGGCTGCACCGGCTGCAGCTCGCCGGCGTGGCGTTCCTCGCCGTCATCATCGTGTCGAATGCTTTCGGCGCGGTCAAGGACTACCGTCAGCGTTTACTCAACGTCGGCGTCATGCTCTCCTTGCGCCGCTCGTTGTTCGATCGGTTGCTGAATTTGCCGCTGCCGAAGCTGTGGGACATGAAGACCGGCGGGATTCTCTCTCGCCTCACCGGCGACATCGATACGACGACGGGCTTGCTTCAAATGGCAATTGTATCGCCGGCAGTGTCGATCATCCGGTTGATACTTGCCGTTGCCGTGCTCGTCTCTCTGAACTGGCGGTTGGCCCTCACCGCGCTGGCGATCATCCCTGGCGTGGTGCTGATGAGTCTGACGTTTGCGCGACGCGTCCGCCCGATCTATCGCTCGTTGCGTAAGGACGCGGAAGAGATCGATGGGCGAGTTGGCGAGACATTCTCGGGTATTCGTATCGTTAGGGCGTTCCGCGCCGAGACGCGCGAGCTGCTCGACTACCTGCGCGGCCGACACACGGTGCTGCGGAAGGAGTTGTTCGCGCACCGCCGTGAGCTCGTGCTGTGGACTTCATGGGCATTACTGTTGAGCGGCGTCAACGTCGTCATTGTGTGGTACGGTGGCTACTTGAACATCATTGGACGCGCGTCGATCGGCGACATCATGGCGTTCCAATGGTACACCTTCCTGCTCCTCAATCCCGTCTGGTCGATTGTCAACTCGTTCTCGGAGCTACAGCGTTCACTCGCGGCGATGGAGCGCGTCTTCGAGCTGCTGGCGACCGAGGCCGACAAGCCGGACCGGTCCGAGGCTCGGGACGCGCCGCGCCTCGTTCGGGAAATTCGTTTCGAGAATGTAGAATTCGAGTATGTGCAAGACCGCCCCGTCGTTCGCGACTTTAATGTCGCGGTTTCTGCGGGGTCAGTAATCGCGCTGGTCGGCCGTAGCGGGGCGGGGAAGACCACGGTCACCGACCTGGTAGCGCGCTTCCACGATCCGACGCGCGGACGCATCGTGCTCAACGGCAGTGACATTCGCGACTTTCGACTGCGCACCTATCGAGATTTGTTGGCGATCGTTCAGCAGGACGTCTTCCTCTTCGACGGCTCGGTGCGCGACAACATCGCCTACGCTCGCCATGATGCGACAGACGCCGACGTGGAAGACGCCGCGCGCCGCGCCAACGCTCACGAGTTCATCATCAAGCTGCCGGATCAGTACGACACGTTCATCGGCGAACGCGGCGTAAAGCTGTCCGGTGGCCAACAGCAACGATTGGCCATCGCGCGCGCGATTCTCGCCTCGCCCCAGATTCTGATTCTCGATGAAGCGACGAGTAATCTGGACACGGAGAGCGAACAGCTCATTCAAGCGTCTATGGCGACGCTCCTTGCCGGCCGGACGACGTTCGTCATTGCTCATCGTCTATCGACTATCCGACGCGCTGATCTGATTCTCGTCATGGAAGAAGGTCGTGTGATCGAGCGGGGTACCCATCAGCAGCTCATGGACGCACGCGGCGGCTATTACAGCATGGTACTCCGCCAAATGGAATCCGCGCACCAGGGAGAGGAAGTCTTGCGGTGAGTAGCTCGGCGGGGCGTGGCATCGAAACGTCGACGGCCGTGGGCCGCGACGACGCCGCGGTCGTCGAGTGGTACGAAGCGCGTGCCGCGACCTTCGATAAGGAGGCGACGCGCGCGCGAAGGCGTACAGAGTTACTCGGCGTCGTTCGACTCACCGTCTTTCTCGTCGCGGTGGCGTGCGCGGCCTGGTTCTTCTCTCTGCCGGCGCACGCCGTCCTCGCCAGCCTCGCTCTCATCGCCAGTGTTGCGCTGTTCCTCTGTTTCGTCGCCTTGCACGCACGCGCCAGACGCGCGAGCGCTCGCGCGCGTGCCTTGCGCGACCTCAATCTTCGGGGCGTGGCCCGTGTGCGGCGAGATTGGGCCTCGCTCCCGGACGCACGAGAGGAAGCGCCGCCTAACCACGCGTACGCCGCGGATCTGGACGTTGCCGGCATGCACGCCTCGCTCTACCGATTGCTGGACGTTGTGAGCTCGTCAACGGGACGGCCAGTCCTCATGCATTGGCTGCTCGACCCGCCGCCTAACGTCTCCACGATCACCGAACGTCAGGCGGCCGTCGCCGAGCTCGCCGATGCCACCACGTTCCGCGAGGAGCTTGCACTCCTGTCACGCGAGGGAAGAGACGTCGCGCCGGAGCAGCTCGAGCGCTTCCTGCATTGGGCTGAGGACGAGACCTGGCTGGCGCACGCGCCGCTCGTTGTCTGGGCGGCGCGAGTCGTTCCAGTGATCACGATCGTGACCGTCGTCTTCGCCTTTCTACGCTGGTTGCCCTGGACCGCGCCGGCACTCTCCGTCGCCGCCGGACTGTTCCTGCTCGGGCGCTATCGGTCGCGCGTCGACGCCGGGATCAAGGACGTGCTCGCGCATGCTTCGGGTCTCCGGCCACAGCGGCAAATGCTCGAGCATGTCGCGGCTACTTCGATGCAGTCGCCGCTGCTCCGAGAGCTCCGCGAACGGACCGCGGGCGGGGCGGAGGCGCTTCGCTCGCTCGAGCGCACGCTCTGGCGCGTCGAGGGGCGAGGATCCCTGATCCATGCCATCGTCAACCCGATCTTTCTGTTGGATGTCCATGCCCTCGCGTGGCTCGACCGGTGGCGTGAGCACTCGGGCCGAACTCTGCGCGATCGTCTCGCGGCGTTAGGCACGGTCGAAGCACTGGGTGCGCTCGGCATGCTCGCGCACGACAATCCGGCGTGGCGTTTTCCGACCTTCGAGGCGAACGCCGATTGCCTAACGGCGCAGACGCTGGGCCATCCACTCTTGCCGCGAGCGACGCGGGTCGGCAATGACGTGACGGTTGGGCCAGCGGGGACGATGCTGCTCGTCACCGGCTCCAACATGTCTGGCAAGAGCACACTGCTGCGCGCGATCGGGCTCAACGTCGTGCTCGCGCAAGCCGGCGCGCCGGTGTGCGCCGACCGCCTGACGATGCCACTCGTCGAGCTGCGCACGAGCATTCGTCTCGCCGACTCCCTCGAGCGCGGCGTGTCGTTGTTCATGGCCGAGCTGGAGCGCCTCAAGGAAATCGTGGACGCGGCGCGCGCGGACGGACGTAGGCATCCGCTGCTTTACCTGCTCGACGAGATCTTGCACGGCACCAATACCGCCGAGCGGCTGATCGCCGCGCGTGCCGTGCTCGGACATCTTGTGCGCGCCGGCGCGATCGGCGCCGTGACGACGCACGACCTCAACCTCGCCGCCGATGGCGCACTCGCGGCGGCGAGTCGTGCCGTCCATTTCTCCGAGCACGTCACACAAGGCAACGGTGACCGCGCGGCGGCCATGACCTTCGATTACCGTCTCCGACCCGGCCTCGCGACATCGACGAACGCGCTGAAGCTGCTGGCGCTCGTTGGACTGGCAGAAGAGCATGATCTGGGCAGATGACTATCGAGTCGCTACCTTGGCGTCGACTCTGACGAGGACCTCCCATGGGTGCCGCTGCCGCGGTGATAATGATGAGAGAGCGTCGCCTCGTCGAGGCGTTCACCCTCGCTGCCGCCACGTCCCCCGATCGTGCGCTGCCGGTCGAGACGCTCGGCGTGGACTACGACGCCCTCGCTCTGAAGCGGCTGCAGCAGCGCGCTGTGATCAGGGAGGGAGCGCCCGGCCGCTTCTACCTGGACGTTCCGTCGTGGCAGGCGCTGCGGCGGATGCGGCGTCGCGTGGTCTTCATTCTCATCGCGGTCGTGCTGCTCGCGCTTGCGTTCGCGCTGTTTACGTCGTCGGGGCGCGCGCCGCGTTAGGCTCCTTCGTCGCCGTGGCCAACGGAGACATTCATGAGCGACGCACACGATAGCCCATCGGCTGCACTCTCGCGCCGCGACCTCCTTCGCGCCGGCGCGGCGGCACTCGCGTCAAGTATCGTCCTGCCGCCGGGTCTTCGCGTGGAAAGCGATGCAGCGACGCGCGTGCCGCGCTCCCGACATTCGGACCTCGACGTCGCGCTCCGCGCCGAGCGCTGGATCCGTGCCACGCGCATCGAGACGCCTAACGGTACTACGTGGCCCGCCGATCCATTAAAGCCGGCGAGCGTCGAGTATGATCTGTACAACGGAATGCCGGGCATCGTTCTCTTCTACCTCGAGCTGCACCATGCCACGCGCGACGCCAAGTGGCTCGACGACGCTCGCGCCGGCGCCAATGCGATCGTCGCGCGTCTGCCCGAGATGACTCTGACCGAGGACTGCGGTCTCTATACCGGTTTGGCCGGCTGCGCATTCGTGCTCGAGGAGACGCATCGTGCCACCGGCGATGGCAAGTATCGCGACGCCGCGAGGCGCGCGGTCGACGCGATTCTTGCCAAGGCTCGACCGACCGGCGGCGGCGTCGCATGGAACGGCGATAGCGCGACGACCGACATCATCAGTGGTAGCGCCGGCATCGGGCTCTTTCTGCTGTGGGTGGACAAACGCATCCCCGATCCCCGGCATCGCCCGGCGGCGATCGCCGCCGGGCGGCGTCTCCTCGAGCTGGGCCAACCGGAGCACGGCGGGCTCAAATGGGCCGTCGCGCCTAACGTCAAGAATCTGTATCCCAACTTCTCGCATGGCGCCGCTGGGGTGAGCTACTTTCTCGCGTCAGTCTATCAAGCGACGGGCGATCGCGCGTTTCTCGATGCGGCGGTCGCCGGCGCGACGTATCTCCAAGCGGTCGCCAACACGGATGGTGACGGGCTCAAGGTTTTCCATCACGAGCCGGGTGGCGAGGCGCTCTTCTATCTGAGCTGGTGCCATGGGCCGGCCGGTCTCTCGCGCCTGTTCTATCGACTCGGCGAAGCAACGACCGACCAGCGCTGGCATGACATGGTTCGACGCGCCGCGACCGCGATCGAGGCGAGCGGTGTGCCCGAGCAACGCACCCCGGGCTTCTGGAACAACATCAGCCAATGTTGTGGGAACAGTGGCGTCGGTGAGTACTTTCTCATGCTCAATCGTATCATGCCTAACGCGCGCTACGCCGAGATGGTGCGTCGCGTCGCCGCCGACACGCTGCGCCGCGCCACCGCGGACGGCGATGGCTTGAAGTGGGTGCAGGCGGAGAACCGCGTTTCACCCGATGTCGTGATCGCGCAGACCGGGTTCATGCAGGGCGCCGCCGGCGTCGGCACGTTCTTTCTGCACCTCGATGCGGCGGCCCGAGGCGCGCCGTCGCCAGGTGTCATTTGGCCGGACACGCCATTCGTCTGAGCCAGGGGACGCGAAATCGAGCGTCGCCCCAATGAGTATCGGCACGGATGTCGCACGTCAAGCGCCGCGCCGCGGCCGAAATGAGAGATCTTTCAACTCAATCCGTTGGCGCCAATGTCACCCGATGAACAAGCAATCCGCGACGTAATTGCCACCTGGCTCAGCGCAAGCGCCGCCGGCGATACCTCGAAGGTCCTGTCTCTCATCGCCGATGACGTCGTCTTTCTCGTCGCCGGCCGGCCACCGTTCGGCAAGAAGGAGTTCGCCGCCAGTCAGGACGCCTTACGAACGCACCGCATCGAGACCACGTCCGATGTGCG
>QHUV01000186.1 GCA_003222065.1 Gemmatimonadota bacterium
TTCGTCGAGAGGGTGCCACTCGTCGCGCCGGATGGCGAGCCACTCCGGCTCGAGTTCGAGAGCTTTCTGGATGCGGTGCGAGGCAAGACTCAGGTGATTGTCACCGGTGAAGACGGTCGCGAGGCGCTAGCGGTGGCTCTCACGATCGTTACCGAGATCGAGCGGACGCTCCCGTCCCTCGCGGCGGGCACGCAGGTCGCCGCCGGTGCGTGACATTCTCTTTGTCGCCGGCGAAGCGTCCGGCGACCTTCATGCAGCCGGCGTAGCGCACGAACTCCGCGCGCGCAACGCAGCCTTTCGGCTGGTGGGCATCGGTGGCGACGAGATGCGCGCTGCCGGCGTTCACCTTATCGAGCATGTCGAGCGGCTCGCGGTGATGGGCTTTGTCGAAGTACTGCGACACGTTCCGAAACACTGGGCCTTACTCCGCGCGCTGGGGCGTCGCATACGCAGTGGCAATACGGCGCTCCTTGTGCTCATCGACTATCCCGGCTTCAACATGAAGCTCGCGGCACAGGCGTACGCCGCTGACGTCCCGGTCCTGTACTACATCACGCCGCAAGTCTGGGCGTGGGGCGCGGCACGATTGGCGAAGCTGGCACAGACAGTAACTCGGGCGGCGGTAATTCTGCCATTCGAGGAGAAGCTGCTGCGCGACCACGGCGTGCCGGCGACTTTCGTTGGGCATCCGCTGTTGGACCGCGCCGAGCGCTTGCCGACGCGAAGCGATTCGCGAGCGCAACTCGGCGTGCCTAACGAGGCACCGATGCTGGCATTGTTTCCAGGAAGCCGCGCCCAGGAGATCGCGCGGCATCTCGATGCCTTCGTGTCGACTGCTCGAGAGTTGGAGCGCCGCATTCACGGTTTGCGGGTGGTAGTGAGCGCGGCACCGCACGTGCAATTGGATGTGCGAGGCTGCCCGTACCCAATCGTTAGGTCTGCGTCGTTCACGGTGCTGCGCGCCGCTGACGCCGCGATGTGCAAGAGCGGCACGACGACCCTCGAGGCTGCCGTCGCGGGATGTCCTCTCGTCGTCGCCTATCGCACGAACGCCCTGACGTACGCCGCGGCCCGCCGCTTGGTGAAGATCCCTCACATCGGGCTCGTCAACGTCGTCGCCGGAAAGGAAGTCGCACCCGAATTCGTGCAGGCCGCGCTCGCGCCGAACGCGGTGGCCGACGCGCTCGAGCCGCTCCTCGATCGCCAGAGTGCGCGGCGAGCCCGTATGATCGTCGAGCTGGAGCGGGTACGGGAGTCGCTCGGCACGCCCGGAGCGGCGCGGCGCGTGGCGGCGATGGCTCTCGAGCTCGCGACAGCGGACGCACGCAGAGCGGCCAGTTGAGGCGATCTGTCGGTGGAACGCCGGGCGCCATAACACACGCCGGCCACGCCGATCAGGATCGCGAGCGCAAGTTGCGCTGGACGGTCCGCCTTGGCGTGCCGCTCGTGCGAACGCTCGGCCGGAGCTGGCGGATACGTGTTATGAACGACGCGGGTGTCGTTGCGCTACGGCGCGCGAAGGACCCGATCGTCTTTGCACTCTGGCATGGCGACATGCTGCCGCTGCTCTATCAACATCGCGACGAAGGAGTCTCGGTGCTCATCAGTGAGCATCGCGATGGCGAGCTGATCGCCCGGGTCGCCGTGTCGTTAGGGTTTCGGACGGTGCGCGGCTCGACGTCGCGTGGGGCGAGTCGGGCTCTCGTGGGACTCTCACGCGAACTGGAAGCAGGCCGTGACGTCGCGATCACGCCGGACGGCCCGCGCGGACCTGCGCGTTCGTTTGCGCCCGGTGCGCTGATCGCAGCGCAGCGCGCGGGCGCGCCGATCATTGCGGTCGGCGTCTCGGTCAGGAAAGCATGGCGGCTACGGACGTGGGACAGGTTCCTGATTCCAAAGGCATTCGCCCGCGTGAGCATCGCCTACTCAGATCCGATGCAGGTCGAGTCAACGAGCCCGCGCGCTGCAGCGGCAGAGACATCTCGCTTCCAGTCCCTGATGTTGGACGTGGAGCGGCTGGCTGATGCGTGACGTGGTGGAGCGAGTATGGTTCGGCGATGACATTCTCGCTCGCGCGGCGCGGGTAGCGCTCGCACCGTCAGAAGCATTGTACCGCGTCTCGATGGGCGTGCGCGAGGCCCTGTACGACGCCGGCGTGCTGGCGACGCACGATCCGGTGCTGCCCACGCTGAGCGTCGGGAACGTCACGGTTGGCGGCACAGGGAAGACACCGGTCGCGGCGTGGATCGCGACCGAGCTCGTAGAGCGTGGAGAGCGCCCTGGTATCGTGCTGCGGGGCTACGGCGACGATGAGCCGCTCGTCCACGCGCGTCTCAATCCGACGGTACCAGTCATTGTTGCGCCGGATCGCGTGGCCGGGATTGTGATGGCTCGAGACAAAGGGGCAACGGTCGCCGTACTGGACGACGCTTTCCAGCATCGGCGCGTTTCGCGTGCCGCCGATCTGGTACTCGTCAGCGCCGACCGGTGGGCACCGTCGCCCCGGTTGCTGCCGGCTGGTCCGTGGCGTGAACCCCTCGGCGCGCTGCGTCGAGCAACGATCATTCTGGTGACACGTAAAGCGGCGACCGATGCCGATGTCGATGCAGTCAATAGCGCGTTGTCTGCCGCGGCGCCGCGAATTCCGCGTTCAACGGTACGACTCGAGCCAGCGTCCCTCCGACGAGCGTCCACTGTAGGCGACGACGCCACGCAACGGCCGTTGTCGGACATCGCGGGACGCGCGGTTCGGGTCATTACCGCTATCGGCGATCCGCGCGCCTTCGTGCAACAGCTCCGAGCACTCGGGGGCCACGTCGAGGCCGATGTGTACCCCGATCATCATCGATTCGAGCCGGAAGAAATCGTTCGGTTCGCGAAGTCCATAGCGTCCGACGGTCTCGCCGTCTGCACGTTGAAAGATGCCGTCAAGGTTGGCGACCGATGGCCTCGCGAAGCGCCGACGTTATGGTATGTTTCTCAGCGCGTTAGCGTCGAGCGCGGAGTCGGCGGTGTCGAACACATCCTTGATGAACTCACCCGACCGCGCGGCCGTCGCGAGCGATAGGCCTCTGCGACGCCACATCCGCTTTGTCTCGCCAGAATCCATCCACTCATGGCAACCGACCTTCGACTTCCCACCGATAGAATAGTCCGCCCGGACAAAGATCGCTTCCTCAATGAGGAGAACCCGTTCGAGGCGATGATGTCCCGCTTTGACCGGGCCGCCGAGTTGCTCGACCTCGAGCCGGGACTGTACAAGGTGCTGCGGCATCCCGAGAAGCAGATCACGGTGTCTGTACCGACCATGATGGACAACGGGGAAGTCGAGGTCTTTACCGGCTACCGCGTCTTGTACAACACCTCGCGCGGACCGGCAAAGGGCGGCATTCGGTTCGACCTGCAGGTGACGCTCGAAGAGGTGAAGGCGCTGGCAGCCTGGATGACATGGAAATGCGCAGTCGTGAATCTGCCCTTCGGCGGCTCCAAGGGCGGAGTCGTTTGTGATCCCTTCAAGCTCAGCGCGGGCGAGCTGGAGCGGCTCACACGACGCTACACGGCCGGCATCATCGCCACGCTCGGTCCAGACTCCGACGTGCCAGCGCCCGACGTGAACACCAATGAGCGTGTCATGGCGTGGGTGATGGACACCTACTCAATGCACATGCGACACACGGTGACGGCCGTCGTCACTGGCAAGCCCGTGGAGATGGGTGGGTCGCTCGGGCGTCGCGAAGCAACGGGTCGCGGCTGCATGATCGTCACAAAGGAAGCGCTGAAGCACCTGGGCATGCCGGTGCAGGGCACGACGGTCGCGATTCAGGGGTTTGGAAACGTGGGCTCGATCGCCGCGCAGCTGTTGCAGAAGGAAGGCTGCAAGATCGTGGCGATCAGCGACAAGAGCGGCGCGTACTACAACAAGGCTGGCATCGATCTCTCCGAGGCGTTGGCGCACGTGAAGCAACATCGCGGCCTGGAAGGATTCCGCGGCGGCGACCAACTGAGCAATGAGGATTTGCTAACGCTCGACGTCGATGTGTTGCTGCCGGCCGCGCTCGAGAATGTCATCACGAGCAAGAACGCATCGAAGGTTCGCGCGCGCGTGATCTGCGAGGGCGCCAACGGACCGACGACGGCGGGCGCTGACTCGGTGCTCGACGAGAAGGGGATCTTTGTCATCCCGGACATTCTCGCCAATGCCGGTGGTGTAACGGTCTCGTACTTCGAGTGGGTGCAAGATCGCGGCGGCTACTTCTGGGACGAGGCGACGGTCAACAATCGCCTCACCGAGATCATGACGCGAAGCTTCAACGACGTGCTTCAGCTATCGAAGCAGCACAAAGTGAACATGCGCACGGCGGCGTACATGCTCTCGATCAGTCGCGTCGCGACCGTTCATCGACTGCGCGGCATTTACGCTTGAGGCGCGCATTCGAGACACGCGTGGCGTAGCACGCAGGTGCGCATCGTCGTCGCCGTCGTCGGCAAGCCGCGAGACGCGGCACTGGCGGCGGCGATTCGCGACTACGAGGCCCGAGCGACCCGCTACTGGCCGCTCGAGGTTCGCGAAGTGCGTGAGGAGTCGGGTCGATCGCTATCCGCGCAGCAGGTGCGGGATCGAGAGAGTGAGCGCCTTGCGAGCGCCGTGCCCGCAGGCGCGCACGTCGTGTCTTGCGAGCTGGGCGGTCTCGCGATGAGCTCGGAAGCGTTCGCGCAGTGGCTGCAGAGACGGCGAGAGGAGGCTAAGGATGTCGTGTTCCTCATCGGGGGCGCACACGGCCTTGGCGAGTCGACTCAACGGGTGACGTCGACACGTCTCGCACTGGCGCCGTGGACGCTGCCTCACGAGGTCGCTCGACTCGTTCTCGCGGAGCAGCTCTATCGCGCCGGGACGATCGTGCGGCGAGAGCCTTACCACAAGTGACGGTGTTGCCGTGACACTGCCGCGCGTCATCAGGGAGCCGCTCGGCGGGTCTCCTCTCTCGAGCGCGGCGCAGCGCGGAGAGTTGTCGCAGTGGTACATTCCGCGACCGCGGAACGTCGGGGACTGGCGAGCCTACTTGCAGCGCGTCAGCCAACCTCATGACACGGGGGCGTGGCTGGCCAACCTTGCCCCGGCGCTCGGCCCAACCGGCGCGGCGAAGGAACGCCTCGATCGCGTGGTGGAAACGCGCGGCGTCGTCATCAGCACCGGGCAACAGGCAGCACTTTTCGGAGGGCCGCTTTACACGCTGGTTAAAGCTCTCGCCGCGCTCGCGCTTGCCGACGTGCTGCAGCGCGAGACGGGAATCTCGACCGTCCCGGTGTTTTGGGCGGCGACGGATGATGCCGATTTCGAGGAGGCGAGCAGCGCGAGCATCGCTGTCGTCGGAGGAGTTCGTACGTTGCGATTGGCGTCTCCTTCCCACGCCGGTGTGGCGATGAACGACCTGCCGATGCCCAGCGTCGAGCAGCTTGTCGACGAATTGGGAGAGGCCTGTGGATCGACGATTGAGCCACAGGCGCTGGATCTCGTGCGTGAGTGCTACAGATCGACCGCCACCCTGGGCGCGGCTTACGTCACACACCTGCGGGGCCTGTTGGCGCCGTTAGGCATCGCCGTGCTCGACGCCTCTCATCCTGGCGTGCGCAATGCCGCGGAACCCGTGCTGCTTCGAGCACTGGAGTCAGCGGCTCAGGTAGAGCGCGCTCTGCGGCAGCGATTCGATGCGATTCGCGCCGCGGGACATACGCCGCAAGTGGACCACGTGCCCGAGCTATCGCTGGTGTTTGCGGGCGGAGCAGGACAGGAGAAGCGCCGCGTACCCGTGCGAGAGGCGGCGACGACGGCAGCACGCCGGCCAGCGGAAGTTTTATCCGCCAACGTGCTGCTCCGCCCGATTGTTGAGCGTTTCATCATGCCGAGCGCGGCATACGTCGCCGGCCCGGGGGAGCTCGCCTATTTCGCCCAGGTCGGGGCCGTGGCGGCGGCGCTGGATCTTCCGACACCACTGGCGATGCCGCGTTGGTCGGTGACGATCCTTGAGCCGCGCATTGAGCGATTGCTGAACCAGCTCGGCGCGTCCCCGGACGACCTACGCGATCCACACCAGATCGAGACGCGGCTCGCTCGGGAGTCGGTGCCGGAGGAAGTAAGCGACTCCTTGCGCCGGCTGCGGCATGACTTGGAGTCGGACGTCGCAGCGCTAGAAGTCTCCGACGGTGACGAACTCATTCCGCCGGCGTCTCTGCAAGGATTGAGGCGATCGCTCCTCCATCGCGTCGAGCGAACGGAGCGGCGCTACCTTGCGGCAATGAAGCGTCGCGAGACGAAATTGATGCGTGACGTGGGCACGGCGGCCGCCGCCCTATACCCCGGCGGCAAGCGCCAGGAGAGAGTACTCAATTTTGTTCCGTTTCTTGCGCGCTATGGCCAGTCGCTATTGGACCTCATGCGGCGTGAGGCCGAAAGTCACGCCACGGCCCAGGTCGGAGCGACGGTGTCCGCGACGGCCACGCCCGTCGCCGAACGCGTGTGACGTCAACGGCCATGGGTAGGCCGGAGACTCGCGGCCAGCCGCCTCAGCGTGGCACCGGACGGGCCGCGGCGCTGGTTGCTGCTGGGATACTCGCGTCGCGCTTGCTCGGCGTCGTGAGACAATCGCTCATGGCGCGCTACCTCGGCGCCACAAGCGGGATCGCCGCCGACGCGTTCATGGCGGCATTCAAGATTCCTAATTTGCTGCAGAATCTCTTCGGGGAAGGGGCACTCTCCGCTTCGTTCATCCCCGTCTACTCGAATCTGCTCGCGCGCCAGGAGCGCGAGGAAGCTGGCCGCGTCGCGGGCGCGGTGGCGGCGATCCTCGCGTTCGTGACGGCGGTGCTCGTACTTCTGGGCGTGCTCCTGACGCCGTATCTCATTCCGCTCATCGCTCCGGGCTTCACCGGAGAAAAGCGAGACCTAACGATAGCGCTGACACGGGTGCTTTTCCCCGGCGCTGGGATCTTCGTGCTCGCGTCGTGGTGTCTCGGGGTGCTGAACAGCCATCGTCGCTTTTTCCTTTCCTATGTGGCGCCCGCTCTCTGGAACGTGGCCATGATCGCCGCGTTGGTCGGCTTCGGCGGCCGCCAAGATCGGATTACGCTCGCCGTAACGCTAGCCTGGGCGTCAGTGGCGGGTGCGGCGCTTCAGTTTCTGATTCAGTTGCCGACGGTACTGCGTCTGGTCCCTGGTCTTCGGCTGTCGCCGGACTATACGCGTGCGAACGTCCGGCGCATCCTGACAAACTTCACACCGGTATTCTTCAGCCGTGGCGTTGTCCAGGTGAGCACGTACATCGACCAGTTGCTGG
>QHUV01000187.1 GCA_003222065.1 Gemmatimonadota bacterium
CTCGAGTCGTGCGGCGCCATAACGACGACCGATGCCGTACATGATCATCGCGCTCGTGACATTGCCTAACCACGTGGCCGTGAACGCGGCGATGACGCTTCCCTTCCCCCGTGCGGCGAGAAAGCTGCCGAGAGCCACGACGGTGTCGGCGGGAATCGGTGGAAAGACGTTCTCGATTGCGGCGACGGCGGCGAGGGCAACGTATAGCGTGCCGATCGGCAGCGACGTGAGCCACGCGAGAAGCGAATCCACCGGCTACCGTTCTGGATCGTTAGGCACGAGTGTCGCGACGGCGAAGCAGGCGATGCCTTCGCCGCGGCCGATCCACCCCAATCCCTCGTTGGTCTTGCCCTTGACGCTTATGGCCGATGCCTCGACGCAGAGGACGCGCGCGAGCGCCGTCCGGATTGCCTCACGATGGGCAGCAATTCGCGGGGCCTCGGCGACCACGGCGACGTCCACCTGCGACACCTGAAACCCGCTGCTGCGGACGCGGCCGACGGCGACGGCCAACATCTCGAGCGAATCGCGGCCACGATTGGCCGGGTCGCGATCCGAGAACAGCTCGCCGATATCGCCACCGCCAACGGCGCCGAGAATGGCATCGGTAATGGCGTGGGCCACGGCGTCACCGTCGGAGTGGCCGACGAGATGGCGATCGAAGGGGATGTCGACGCCGCCGAGTCTGAGTGGTCCGCCGTCGGCGAGGCGGTGTGAATCGTAACCGATGCCGACGCGGACACTCATCCGATGCATTACGCGACGGCGCCTGCTGGCTCGGGGTCGGCTTCTCGAATGATCGAGTAGTCTTGGCGCCGGCGCGCGGGAGTGAAGCCGGCGTCGCGAATGAGCCGCTCCATCTCGTCGGTCGTCGTGCGGTAGGTCGTATTCGCGGCCGATACGACGTTCTCTTCGATCATCAAGGAGCCGAAATCATTGCAACCGAAACGGAGCGCGAGCTGCCCAATTTTCATCCCCATCGTTACCCAACTCGCCTGCAGATTCGGCACGTTGTCGAGGACAATGCGGGCCATGGCGACCGTCCGCAGGTAGTCGACCGCATCCGTCTTCGGCTGATCACGCATGGACGGTGTGTTCTCCGGCTGCAACGGCCAGCAAATGAAGGCGGTGAAGCCGCCGGTCCGCGCTTGCAACTCGCGCACGCGCTCGAGGTGGTCAATGCGCTCGCCGAGCGTCTCGCCGATGCCGTACATCATGGTGACCGAGGTTTTCATCCCCGCTTGGTGGGTGATTGGTTTTTATATACCGCAGAAGATCGAGATACCACTCGAATGGGATGTACGGATTGTGCCCGCCCTGCATGAGGATCTGTACCGCGCCTACCGCCTTCGCCTCGTCGATTTTCCGGCCGATGTCCTCGTAAGACAACGTCCAACCCTCCGCGTGCTTTGGTCGGCGATAGAAGGCGCAGAAACCGCAATCAGCAACGCAGACGTTCGTGTAATTGATGTTCCGGTCAACGATGAACGTTACGATGTTGCGCGGATGCTTCTCCCGCCTAACGCGATCCGCCTCGGCGCCCAGCTCGAGGAGCGGCGCGTTGGTATAGAAGTCGAGGAGGTCCATGTTGTGTCGGGGCTGAGCGCGAAGCGTTGAGCGTAAGAGAGCGTCAGGCGGCGGGCAGGAAAGCCAACGAGCCGTTCGGGACCCGACCCGCCAACACCAAGCGGCGGAAGAACTCGGTGAGACCGGCCAGATGGTGATACGACAATCCGTAGTCCAGACCGGACAAGTACTCGAGGCAGTGCGCGCGGTCGACACCGGCGGCGGCGGAGGCCTGAGCAGCCAGGACATCCAAATGCGCCAGTCCCCAGTCGCGCGACTCGATGAGCGTCGCGTGAACGCCTAACGCGTCAGCGGCGGGCGTCGTGCGCTGGGCTACCCAGACGGCGAACACGAACGGCAGCCCAGTCCAGCGCTTCCATTCCTCGCCCAGGTCGTAGGCGTGCTGATAGTCAGCGGGGACGGCGCGATGGGCGCGGAGCCGCGAGCCGAGCAACAGCGCCGCGTCGCCGATGACCAAACGTGCATCGTGATCCGCGTCGCCGAAGCGATCGACATCGGTGATCTCGGCGTTCGCAGGCACGAAGACCGGACGCGCGTCCCAGACGTGCTCGAACAGCAGCTCGAGCAGGGCGACGCTGGTCATCGAGCTCCGACTCACGAGGACGGGGCGGCCATCGAGCTCCTCGGCGGGCCTCCGCGAGAAGAGCAGCACGCTGCGGACGGGCCCGTCACAGGAAATCGCAAGATCTCGGAGAAGCAGGTAGCGCTTGGCCTCTCGCGCGTACTCCACCGCGGACACGACGCTCACATCGAGAGCCCCGGCGGCCATCTGCCGGTTGAGCTCCGTGGGCACCCCGTCAATGAGCGTGGCGTCGAGCGACACGACGCCGCGATCCACGGCGCCGTACACCGGATAGCAGTTGATATACGGAATTCGTCCGACGCGGAGACGACCGTTAGGCATGGTTGATCTCAAGCCGCCGCCGATGCGGTAGGGGCGGGGACGACGCTGTCCGGCGATGGATCGCCATCGAAGGTGCGAAGCACGCGGTAGAGCGCGTCGCGCTCGACGGGCACCTTCCTCGCCCCGCGGATGAGGCGCAGAATGGCGTCGAGCGTCATTGCCTGCGCGGTGTGCGCGCCTGCCTCGTGATAGATCTTCTCACGCACCATGGTGCCCTCCATGTCGTTGACGCCGAAGTGCAGCGACGTCTGCGAGATGAAGGGCGTGACCATCACCCAGTGCGTTTTCACGTGATCGATGTTATCGAGAAACAGGCGACCGATCGCGACATTCTTGAGGTCGTCGAACCCACTCGTCGCCGTGCCCTCGCGGTGCAGCGTGTGCCCGAGCTCGTTGTTGTCAGGATGGTAGGCAAGCGGGATGTAGGCGAGGAACCCGCCCGTCTCGTCCTGGAGGTCACGCAACATCGACAGGTGCGCGATACGATCTGTGTACGTCTCCACGTGGCCGTAGAGCATCGTACAATTCGAACGGATGCCGAGCTGGTGTGCCTCACGATGGACGGCAATCCATTGTTCACCCGCCAGTTTCTTGTCAGCGATTGTGGCACGGACGCCGGCGCTGAACACCTCGGCGCCACCGCCGGGCATCGTGTCGAGCCCCGCCTCCCGGAGCGCGATCAGCGTTTCACGAACGCTCATCTTATCGATGCGCGCGATGTGCGCGATCTCGACGGCGGTGAGGGCCTTGATATGGACGTGCGGGAAATTCGCCTTGAGCGCGCGGAACATCTCCGTGTAGTAGGCGAGCCCCGCTTTCATGTCCAACCCACCGACAATATGAAATTCACGTGTCAGGGTGCTGTTCGCCGTCGCTGCTTCTTCGAGCACCTGCTCGAGGGTGTAGCGATAGGCGCCGTCTTCTTTGGGCAGTCTCGCATACGAGCAGAAGACACACGTCTTTCGCAGCGTACAGATGTTCGTCGGGTTGATGTGCTGATTCGCCGCGAACAGAACGTGATCGCCGTGCTTGGCCCGATTCACCGCGTTGGCCATGGCGCCGACGCCGACAATGTCCGGCGACGCGAACAGGGCAACGCCGTCGTCCGTCGAGAGTCGATCGCCACGCTCGATTTTGTCAGCGATCGGACGCAGTGCGGGATCGCTGATCAATCCCCGGTCGAGCGCGACGGCGGCAGGCATCGGCCTTACTCCCGGAAGCGACGGATGGCGAGGGTCACGTTATGTCCGCCGAAGCCGAAGCTGTTGCTCAGCGCCACTTCCACGTCGCGTCGCACGGCGCGGTTCGGCGTGTAGTTCAGATCGAGCTCGGGATCGGGATGTTGATAGTTGATTGTCGGCGGCACCACACAGTCGCGAACGGCGAGGGTGCAGATGATGAACTCAACCGCGCCGGCGGCACCAAGCATGTGTCCAGTCATCGACTTGGTGGAGCTGACGTTGACATCGGCCGCGACGTCGCCGAAGACCGCTTTGATCGCCTTGGTCTCGTTCAGATCGTTCGCGGGCGTCGACGTGCCATGAGCGTTGATATAGTCGATGTCGGTCGACTCGAGCTGGGCATCGGCCATCGCGCGACGCATCGCCCGCTGCGCACCCTCGCCATCTGGCGCCGGTGCCGTTAGGTGATACGCGTCGCCCGTCGCGCCGTACCCGACAATCTCGGCGTAGACGTGCGCACCGCGACGCAGCGCATGCTCATAGTCCTCGAGGATCACGACGCCCGCGCCCTCTCCCATCACGAAGCCATCGCGCGTCTTGTCGAACGGCCGCGACGCCGTTTCCGGCGCATCGTTCCGTTCGGAGAGGGCCTTCATGTTCGCGAAGCCACCGATCGCCATTGGGGTCACCGTGGCCTCGGATCCACCAGTGATGACAATGTCCGCATCACCATACTGGATCGTGCGGAACGCGTCGCCGATGGCGTGCGCGCTCGTCGCACAGGCAGAAATCGTGGCGTAATTCGGGCCCTTCGCGTTGTAGCGCATGGACACGAGGCCGGCCGCGATGTCGGCGATGAACATCGGAATGAAGAACGGGCTGATCTTGCTCGGCCCGCGCTCGCGATAGATGTCGTGCTGCTCCTCGAAGCTCTTGAGGCCACCGATGCCGCTGCCGAGGATCACGCCGACGCGATCCGGATCGTACATGGACGGATCGGTGAGTGCCGCATCGGCCATTGCCTGTGCCGCGCCGGCCAGGGCGTACTGTGCGTAGGCGTCGGCGCGCTTGGCTTCCTTCCGATCCATGTACTGCAATGGATCGAAGCCTTTCACCTCGCACGCGAAGCGCACGGGGAACTTCGACGCGTCGAACTTCGTGATCGGGCCGGCTCCAGGAACGCCGTCGATAAGGGCACGCCAGGCCGCCGCCACGTCGTTCCCGACGGGCGTGATCGCCCCAAGACCGGTGACGACGACCCGACGCTTCATTAGACGGCGACCTTGTCGTTGAGGTACTTGATCGCGTCGCCGACGGTCCGAAGCTTCTCGGCATCCTCGTCGGGGATGTCGATGTTGAATTCTTTCTCGAACTCCATCACCAGCTCCACGATGTCGAGGCTGTCCGCACCGAGGTCCTCGATGAAGCTGGCGTCATCGGAAAGCTTTTCGCGCTCGACGCCGAGCTCCTTCTCGATGATGTCGCGGACTTTCTGCGCGTTGTTGTCGGCCATGGGCGTGCGTCCTCTCTTCTGCGGTTGACGGGGGCTTCGGGAAATCTACTGCGTCACGAAGGCGGATGTCACATGACCATGCCACCGTCGACGACGAACACTTGTCCGGTGATGTATGTCGCGTACTCCGATGCAAGAAATCCAACAACGCCGGCGATGTCGTTTGGCGTTCCAAGTCGCTCGAGCGGTATTTGCTGTGCCAGCGTCGTACGGGCTTCCGGCGTCATCGCCGCGGTCATATCGGTCTCGATAAAACCCGGTGCGACGGCATTGGCGAGTATGTTGCGCGACGCGAGCTCTTTCGCCACCGATTTCGTGAGACCGATGAGTCCCGCCTTGCTCGCGGCATAATTGGCCTGGCCCTTGTTGCCGACGATGCCGACGATGCTGGCGATATTGATGACGCGTCCCCAGCGACGCTTCATCATACCGCGCGTCGCGGCACGGATGGCGACGAACGCGCCGCGCAGATTGGCATCGATCACGGCATTCCAATCATCATCTTTCAGCCGCATCAGCAAGTTGTCACGAGTGAGGCCGGCGTTGTTGACGAGAATATCAACGGTGCCGAGCTCTTTCTCGACCTCTTCGACCAGCTTGGTAACCGACGCAACGTCGGAAACATCGCACGCGAACCCCTTTGCCGTGCCGGGTAATTGCTTCGCGACGTCGTCCGCGCGCGTGCGATCGCGGCCGACCACGGCGACTTTCGCACCGCATCCCGCGAGCGTCTCGGCGATCGAGCGGCCAATGCCGCGTGTGCTGCCGGTGACGAGCGCTGAACGGCCGGACAAGTCGATTCTCACGACGCCACCAGCGGACGAGTCGCTCTCGGGCACTGGAGGCTGTCGTAACAGGCCCGCCGTCGACGTTGGCATAGACCGGGAATTGCGGATCGCGCATCGGCGTGACGGCAAGAATCTCGGTGAGGCCGTCCTGCGCCGTCTGCATCAACGGTGAATGGAACGCGCCGCTGACGTTGAGACGCACCGCGCGTTTGGCGCCCGCTTCTTTGGCGAGCGCCATGGCGCGCTCGACGCCGTTCACCTCACCACTGATGACGATCTGGCCAGGCGCGTTGTAGTTGGCGGGAACGACGGGCCCTGCCTCGCGCGTGGCCGTCTCGCACACGGTCTCGATTGGCACGCGGAGGGCGCCAAGAATCGCCGCCATCGCTCCCGGCCGGCGAGTGCCGCTCTCGTACATGAGCTCACCGCGTCGCCTAACGACGCGAAGCGAATCGTCGAGCGCCAGTGCGCCAGCCGCATGATACGCGGTGAACTCGCCGAGGGAGTGGCCAGCCGCCGCGCGCACCCGGCGCCCGATTCGCTCGCGTGCCACGGCCCAAACCGCGGCGCTATGGGCAAGCAGCGCCGGCTGCGCGTTGTGGGTGAGCGTCAGCTCATCGGCCGGCCCCTCGAAGCAGAGCCGGCTGATGGCCAAGCCCAACGCGGCGTCGGCGCGGTAAAAGACGGCGCGTGCCTCGGGAAAGGCCTCGGCGAGATCCCTTCCCATGCCGGGCTTCTGCGAGCCCTGGCCGGGGAACAAGAGGACGATGTCCATGCTAGAAGCGCAGCACCATCGACGCCCAAGTAAAGCCGGCGCCGAACGCGACGAGCAGCACGGTCATGCCATCCTTGATCCGACCATTCTCGAGCGCCTCGTCGAGCGCGATTGGAACGGAGGCGGAGGAGGTGTTTCCATATCGGTCCACGTTCACGTAGACCTTTTCCATCGAGACATTGGCGTGCTTCGCCGTCGCCTCGATGATGCGCATGTTCGCCTGATGCGGGATGAGCAGATCAATGTCCTTACCGGTGAGCTTCGCGCCATCGAGGGCGCGATCGCAGGCGTCGGCCATGGAGCGGACCGCGTGCTTGAAGACTTCGCGACCAGCCATTTTCACGTAGAAGCTACGGTCCTGGAGCACGTCGTCGCAGAACGGCATGCAGGCGCCGCCGCCCGGACGATAGAGGAGGTTTGCTAACGTTCCGTCGCTGCGCAGGTATGTGCTGAGGATTCCCTTGTGATGCTTCGCGCGACGAAATACGGCGGCGCCGGATCCGTCGCCAAAGAGCACGCACGTCGATCGGTCCTGCCAATCGATGATCGAGCTCATTTTCTCCGAGCCGACGACGAGGACGGTCTCGGCGACACCGGTGGTAATCATGCCTTCGGCGACCGTCGCGGCGAATATGAAACCGGCGCAGGCCGCTCCTATGTCGAAGGCAGCTGCACGCGTCGCGCCCAGCTCCGCTTGCAGATCGACCGCCGTCGCGGGAAGGAGCCGATCCGGCGTCGCCGTGCTAAGCACGATTGCGTCGATCTCGCCCGCGCTGACGCCGGCGCGCTGCATTGCCTGACGAGCCGCGGCAGCCGCCATCGACGTCGTCGATTCGCCCTCACGAGCGATGTATCGCTGCTTGATGCCCGTGCGCTCCGTGATCCATTCGTCGGTCGTCTCGATGCCGATCTTCGCGAAATCGAAATTTGTCATCACGGCCGCGGGCAAGCCGCGGCCAGTGCCGGCGATTGCCGCAATGGGACGTTTCACGCCGCTTCTCCCTCGCCGGCGACGGATTGTAATCCGCGGCCGATGTGCTCATTCATGTGGGAATCCACGGCGCGCACGGCGGCCCGGATCGCGTTCTTGATCGCGCGCGGCGACGATTTGCCGTGTGAGATGATGCTCACGCCACGCACGCCGAGCAGAGGCGCTCCGCCGTGCTCGGAGTAATCCAAATCCTTGAGGGCAGCCGTTAGGCGATCGGGCTCGACGCCGGCTCGCTTCAGGATGCCGAGCATCATTGGTGCGACCGCTTCGTAGAATTTGAGCATCACATTCCCCACGAAGCCGTCGCAGACGACGACGTCGATCGGCCCGCGGTCGCATTGACCAGCGGGAAGGTCCCGCCCCTCGACGTTGCCAATGAAGTTGAGACCGGAAGCGCGCAGTTGCTCGTGCGCTTCCTTGGTGACGGCATTGCCCTTCTCCGGCTCCTCACCAATGCTCAGCAACCCGACGGCCGGATTGTCGCGTCCGAGAATGTCCTCGGCGTAAACCGCTCCCAACCGCGCGAATTGCGTGAGCTCGTCGGCCGAGCAATCGACGTTGGCGCCGGAATCAAGGACGACGACGGGCTGCCGAGACGTCGGAAAAACGGTCGCGATCGCGGGACGCTTGAGGCCCTTGTGCAGTTTGAGGATGATCATCGACGCGGCCATTTGCGCGCCGGTGTTCCCGGCCGAGACGAACGCGTCGGATTTTCCCTCAGCCTGCAGGCGGAGCCCGACGATCATCGAGCTATCGGGCTTGCCACGAACCGCCACGCCCGGCTTGTCTGTCATCTCGATGATCTCCGGTGCCTCGATGATCTCGAGTCGATCACGCCGAACGCCACGCGCTGATTGTCCGGCAAACTCGCCGGCCAATAGATCACGGAGCTCGCGTTCGACGACGCTCGTCTGTCCAACGAGTTGAATCGTGTGCGCGGGCTCGATCTCGGCGAGAGATTGGAGCGCGCCGGCGACGGTCGCCCGAGGGGCGAAGTCGCCGCCCATGGCGTCCAACGCGATCCGAGCCAAGGCTACGCTTCCCGTGCCGCGACCCGCTGCTCACCTGCGTAATAGCCGCACTCCGAGCAGACGTGATGCGGACGCTTCATCGCCTGGCATTGAGGACACTTTTGCAGCGCGATCGCCGGCGCCGTCTTATGCGTGTTGCGGGCGCGCTTCTTTCGCTTTGAGGTACGTCTCTTCGGAACTGCCATTGTCTGCGCGTTAGGTTAGAGATTTATGAACGGGAACGCGACGGTTAGCGCGATTTTCCGCCGCTTCGTCGTTTCTGCTTGACTTGCTGCACCGGCTCGTCGGCACCCTCGACGTTCGTGAGAGCGCGGAGCGCATCCCATCGAGAATCGGCGGAAACGCGCGCCGGACATCCACACTCACCAGCGTTGAGGTCGATACCACACGTCGGGCAAAGGCCCTTGCAATCTTCGGCACAGAGCACAAATCCTGGCACCGCTAGAAGCCACTGCTCGCGCACCGCGGGGCGCAGATCGATCTCGTCGGCGCGCGGATCAAGAGGAAAGACGTCCGGATTGTCGGCCTCTTCGTCATCCGCATCTACGAAGATCATGTGTTCCTCAGCGGTGACGTGCGCCGCCGCGTCGGTCAAGCAACGGCGGCATGGCATGACGACATCGCCTTCGATCCGTCCGTGCCAGTAATAACGGCCGGCGCCGGCCGTGGAGAGCCGTCCCGTTACGTGCAGCGGACCCGACGGTCGTGGGTCTTCCTCCTGCCAGATCGAATCGTCCGGCGAGAGCCCGGCATCGACGGCGACGCCATGATGTTCGAGCGAGCGAATGTCAAAGGACAGCATAGCCGGGAAAACTACCCGACGAGCCCTCTAGTTACAAGTGAAGGAGGGGCTAGAGGTTAGCAAGGTGCTAGGTGTTAGCTGTTAGCCGCCGGACTAATCCCTTGGACCTGGCAACTACAACCTGGCACCAGCTCGAATTACTTCCGTCTCGCTGAAAAAGAACCGAGCTTCGCG
>QHUV01000188.1 GCA_003222065.1 Gemmatimonadota bacterium
ATCGCGCCGCGGCACGCCTAACGACTCGAGCGCCACGCCGCGCGCGTAGAGCATCCGCAATATGTAATGGTCGGGTGCGACAATCAGCGCCGTCGGATTGTCGAAGGGCTCGTTCATCGCCAGCAACTGTGGATCGACGTGCCCGTGCGGCGACACGATCGGCAATCGGCGCGTCCCTTCATAGAGGTCACGCGCCACGCGGCGCACCTGCGGATCGGCATCGAAGCAGCGATCGGGATGGATCACGCGGCTTGCTCGACCATCTTGTTAGGCGCGGCCGTCACCGGTTCCAACCTCGGCGCGAGCAGATGGATGATCGCCCAGGCGACAAGATACGCCGAGCCGCAGTAGACGAAGATCGGGGAGTAATTCCCACCATTGGCGTCGAGAATTCGCCCCACGGCGCGCTGGAAGAGGACGCCACCCATCGCGCCGGCGAATGCCCCAATGCCGACCACCGAGCCGACAGCCTAGCGTGGAAACATGTCGCTCGCGAGCGTGTAGACGTTCGCCGACCACGCCTGATGTGCCGCGGCGGCGACGGCGACAATGCCGATCGCGAGCCACATGCCTTGCGCGAGCGGCGCCAGCGCCGTCGGCAAGATAATGAGGGCCATCGCCAGCATCGCCGTTTTGCGCGCTCGGTTCACCGACCAACCGCGGGCGATCAACCAGCTCGAGAGCCAGCCGCCGCCGATCGAGCCCAGGTCGGCCGTGAGATACACGGCGATGAGTGGCAGCGTGAGGCCCGAGAGTTTGACGTTGTATCTCGCGTCGAGAAACTTGGGGAGCCAGTACAGATAGAACCACCACACCGGATCGGCGAGCAACTTGCCGACGGCGAACGCCCACGTCTGACGATAGCCAAGGAATGCCGTCCACGATTCCGACGGCAACGGCTTCTCCGGTGGATCGCTGGCGATGAGCGTCCGCTCATCGCGCGATACTCTCGGATGCGATTCGGGCATTCCGTACAGCGGAACCCAGAGCGCCAGCCACACCAGGCCCAATGCGCCGGCGACGACAAACGCCGATTGCCATCCCCAGCGCTGCGCCAGCGGGATCACGATGAGCGGTGCAGCGATCGCTCCGGTGTTGGTGCCGGCGTTGAACAGCCCTGCCGCGAGGGCGCGCTGGCGCCTGGGAAACCACTCGGCAACGCTCTTGATCGCGCCGGGGAAGATGGCCGACTCGCTGACGCCGAGCGCCGCGCGCGCGAGCGAGAAGCCGGTTGCGCTGCGGGCGAGCGCGTGCGCCATCGCCGCCAGTGACCAGGCCACGACCGCGCCGCCGAGTCCGCGCTTGACGCCGATACGGTCGAGGAGACGGCCAGCAGCGAGAAAGCCTAACGCGTACGCGAGACTGAACCAGGAGACGACGTCGCCGTATGCCGTCTCGCTCCAGTGCAACTC
The DNA here is from genome assembly GCA_003222065.1 of Gemmatimonadota bacterium. GTDB lineage: Bacteria > Gemmatimonadota > Gemmatimonadetes > Gemmatimonadales > Gemmatimonadaceae > AG2. The sequence continues at coordinate 1,413 of QHUV01000188.1, forward strand.
GCGGCCCAATGTGGGCGCGAGAATGCCGAGGACCTGTCGGTCCACGTAGTTGATGGTCGTCGCCATGAACAACAGGGCAACGATCGTCCAGCGGTAGCCGATTCGTCTCACCGCGCCGTCTGGAGCCCTTCCCACAGCCCCAGCAGGTAGGTGGCGCCGAGCGCGCGGTCGTGCAAGCCGTATCCGGCGCGCCCTTGTTCTCCCCAGATCATGCGGCCATGATCCGAACGCATCGGACCCGTAAAGCCCCCGTCGCGGAGCGCCGCGAGCACGCCGCGCATGTCGACGTCGCCGAACGCCGACGGATGCGGCACCTCGTGGAAGCGCCGCTCACCCGTTAGGCGCACGTTGCGGCAGTGCGCGAAATGAATCCGGCCGAGGCTCGAGAATCGCCGTGCCATGGCAACGACGTCGTTGTCGGGCCGGCTGCCGAGCGATCCCGTGCAGAACGTGAGGCCGTTGGCCTCGTCATCGACCAGTGACACGACGCGCTCGAGCGCCGCGCAGTCGGTAATGATGCGTGGCAGGCCGAAGATCGGCCACGGTGGATCGTCCGGATGGAGCGCCATCATTACGCCTGCTTCCGCGGCGACAGGCACGACACTGTCGAGGAAGTACGCGAGATGCTCCCACAGCTGCTCGTTGGTGACCCCTCCATAGGCAGCGCGGAGCGACGCGAGCTCGTCGCTGGTATACGCATGGGCCCATCCCGGAAGGCCCCTACTTCCGGCAGAAAGGTCGATGCGCGCGAGAGCGGCGTCGTCGTAGGCGAGCGTCAACGAGCCATCGGGGAGGCGCATCTCGAGATCGGTGCGCATCCAGTCGAATACGGGCATGAAGTTGTAACACAGCACCCGCACGCCGGCCGCGCCGATGCCGCGAATGCTCTCCGCGTAGTTGTCGATCAATCGATCGCGCGTTGGGCGCCCGAGCTTGATGTCTTCGTGCACCGGAATGCTCTCGATTACGGAGAGCGCAAGGCCAGCCTCGTCGATAGAATTTGCTAATCGCTCTACATGGTCGCGGGGCCACGCGCTGCCTATCGGGAGATCATAGAGCGCGCTGACGATGCCGGTGACGCCGGGAATCTGGCGAATCTTGGAGAGCGGAACGGGATCGTCCGCGCCAAACCAGCGAAACGTCAGAAACATGCGTCACACAGTGCGGCGGGCATGCGCGACCGCGGTGACGAATCGCTCGGCGCGCGCGGCGATCGACTGGTAATTGCCCGACGCGAGCACTTCGCGCGGCACGAGCTCCGAGCCGACGCCGACGGCCGTCGCGCCGGCGCGGATGAAATCCGCGACGTTGTTCAAATCCACGCCACCGGTCGGGATGAGAGGGAGATCTGGGAAGGGCCCGCGCAGCGCCCGAATGTAGGATGCGCCGCCTAACGACTTGACCGGGAAGACCTTGATGAGATCGGCACCGGCCCGTGTCGCGGCGAGGATCTCGGTCGGCGTGAGCGCGCCGGAGATGACGGGCACACCGGCCGCCTTCGCGGCCTCGATGACGTCCGGAACGACACCGGGCGAGACGATGAACTCGGCGCCGGCGAGGATGGCACGGCGCGCACCGTCGGCATCGATCACCGTTCCCGCGCCGATCAGAATGCGCTCGGCACCAGTCCGCTGCGCGAGCTTGGCGATGACGTCGATCGCATTTGGGACTGTGAGCGTGATCTCGGCGATCGGCAGTCCGGCCTCGATGAGTACTTCAGTAACGCGGATGGCAACCTCGGCGCTGTCGGAGCGCACGACGGGTATGACGCCGACCTGGCGGAGGATGGCGAGCGTCTCAACGGCTGGTCGTGCCAAGACTGTCATCGGCCCACCAAGGTCGTTCCGCGCTCGCACGTCTGGAGGACGTCTTCCAGGCTGGCACGCGAGAAGTCGCCGGGGGTGCCGTGCTTGAGCGCCGCCAGCGCGGCGCCATAGCGCGACGCCGTTTCCCACGATTCACCATGCAATCGCGCGTAGATCAAACCGGCCGAAAACGCGTCTCCGGCGCCGATGGGCTCGATGACCTCGCACTCGATGCCCGGCGAGGAGTGCACCTGTCCGTCCGCCACGACGAGGGCGCTCCAAGTTGCCGCGCGCGTCCGCATGCTGTCGCGTAGCGTGATTGCCACGGCTGGAATCCGGTAATGGTCCTGGATATCGCGCGCCAGCTGCTCGGCCGTGTCGCCCGACGCCTCGAAGACGAGTCGCGCCGCATCCTCGCTGGTGATGAAGACGTCCGCGAAACGCAAGAGCGGCTCCTGCGCGGCGCGTGCACGCTCGGGCCTCCAGAGCTGCGCCCGAAAGTTGAGATCGTAGCTGATCGTGAGCGAGGCGTACTTCGCCGCGCGAAGCGCCTCGATGAGCGTCGCGGCGACCGCTTCACTGAGCGCGGGAGTGATGCCGCTCACGTGGAACCATTTCGCACCGCGCAGCACACGCGCCCAGTTCACCATCCCGCGCTGAATGCGTGACATCGCGGAACCGGAGCGATCGTAGGTCACGTTCGTCGTTCCTGGCTCCGCGCCGACCTCGACAAAATAGATGCTGGCTCGACCGTCAGGCGCCCACTCGACGCACGACACATCGACACCTTCGGTTTGCGCTCGGTCAGCGATCAACCGCCCAATTGCATTCTCCGGCAGACGCGACACCCAACGCGTCTCGAGCCCGAGCTTTGCCGCGGCGACGGCGACGTTGAGCTCCGCGCCTCCAACGTAGGCGTCGAAGCTCTTCGCTTGCGCGAGCTTCTGCGAACCGGGCGGCGTGAGACGCAACATCGCCTCGCCGAAAGTCACGAGATCCATGCTCAATGCTACCGCACGCGGCTCCGCCTGACCATAATTGCGCGTGCCTTACCCCGGACTCGACCTTAGCGGACGGACGGCCCTCGTCATTGGCGCGACGTCGGGGATCGGCCTCGCCATCGCCCGCGGCCTTGCGCAGGCGGGCGCGGACGTCGTCGCGACGGGCCGGAGGCAGGAGCTCGTGGACGACGCTGCCGCCGAGATCGAGGGCCTCGGTCGACGCAGCCTGCGCGTGACGAGCGACGTCACGCAGCCGGCGTCGCTGCAAGCATTGCGCGACGCTGTCGTCAGATCGTTAGGTGCCGTCGACATTCTTGTGAACGCCGCGGGAATAACGACGCGCTCGCCGACGCTCGACATGGACGAGACGCGCTGGGCCGAGATCCTCGACACGAACTTCACCGGGACGCTCCGCGCCTGCCGGATCTTCGGTCGTGACATGGTGCAGCGCGGCTACGGCCGGATCGTCAACATCGGATCGCTGACGTCGGTTGTGGCCTTGTACGAAGTCGCGGCGTACGCGGCGAGCAAGGCAGCGGTCGCGTCGCTCACGAAGTCGTTGGCGATCGAGTGGGCGCGCGCGGGCGTGTGCGTCAACGCGATTCTGCCTGGCGTCTTCAGAACGGCGCTCAATGCGGGGCTGCTCGATGGTACGCCGCGCGGACACGAGCTGCTCATGCGAACGCCGATGGGCCGGTTCGGGAACGTCGAGGATCTCGTCGGCGCGGCGGTGTTCCTCGCCTCGGAGTCGGCGCGATTCGTGACCGGACAACTGCTGGCGGTGGATGGCGGGTTCCTGGCGAGCGGGGTGAATCA
>QHUV01000189.1 GCA_003222065.1 Gemmatimonadota bacterium
TCCATCTGGGCTCAGGAGACGCCAGTGGACGTGACGAATGGGATCGACGCCCGGCTGATCGAGGCCGAGGCGGCCTTCCAATCGGGTAACTACGGCACGGCAACGACGGGGACGTTGGCGATTCTCAATGCGCTCCGCGGCTCGGCGCAGACGATCGGCACCGTGACGACGCCAGTGATGGCGGCGCTCGCGGATCCGGGCACGGATAGCGCCCGCGTTTCACAGCTGTTCCGT
>QHUV01000190.1 GCA_003222065.1 Gemmatimonadota bacterium
TTGCGCGGAGGGGCATCTAAGCGCGTCAAGCGCGTCTGGTGTCGTCTTTACATGGCACCGCGTACCTTCTTTTCGCTCTTCTCGGCTCGCTCTTCTCGGCTTGCTCTTTTCGTCAGTCCGCCCGTAAAGCGACAGCGGGATCCACCTTTGTCGCCGCCCGCGCCGGCATCCACGTCGACACGAGCGCTACCACGCCGACGATCAAGGCGGCGCCGGCGTACACGGTCGCGTCCGCGGCGCCGACGTCGTAGAGCATCCCGCGCAGCAATCGCGTCGCGAGCATTGCGCCGGCGAGACCAACGACGATCCCGGCGGCGGCGATGCGGGCGCCTTCGCCGAGGACGAGACGGAGCACGCTTGTCGGACGCGCGCCGAGGGCGAGGCGAACGCCAAGCTCGCGCCGCCGCTCGCCGACGCTGAGCGCGATCATGCCGTACAGTCCGACGACCGCCAGCGCGAGCGCGGCGATGGCAAAGGCGCCGATGAGCACGAGACTGAAGCGCTGTCGTGCCAGCGAGCCGCTGAAGACGTCGCGCAACGTACGTACTTGCTCGAGCGCGACGTCGGGCGCGAGCGCGTGAAGCTCGCGACGCAGTGATGGGAGCACGGCGATCGGATCGCCGTTCGTGCGCATAACGAGGTTCAGCTGTGGATACGTCATCTGCGCCTCCGGCAGGTAGACAGCGGGCACGGACGGCTCGTCGAGTCCGGTGACGCGAACGTCGTCGACGACGCCGACGATCTCGCGCGCGCCGGGGGTGAAGTCGCACGCGCATCGCAACCGGTGCCCGATCGCGTGATCGCCTGGGAAATAGCGGCGCTCGAGCTCGCGGCTCACGATGATGACGCGCGGCGTCTCGGCGCGATCGCTTGGCGCGAAGGCCCTCCCGGCGACGAGCCGTATGCCCATGGCGCGGAAATAGTCGCCGGCAATGACGAAGTATTCGGCGCCTGGCCCCTGCCCCGGCGCGGACGGCGGACGCCCCTCGATCGCGAAGCCGGACGACTCCGGATCGCCAGCGAGCGGAAGCCCGCTCACGGCTCCGGCAGCTGTCACGTTAGGCAGAGCGCCGGCGCGGTCGACGAGCTGAGTGAAGAACGCCGACCAGCCCGGCCCGTCGTGCTGGGGATCGAATGCGCCAGCGATGGGGAGGGAGACTGACGCCGTCACGGCGTGTTCCGGCACGAAGCCGGGATCGACGCGCTCGAGCCTAACGAAGCTCGCCGCGAGCAGGCCGGCGCCGACGAGGAGTATGAGCGAGAAGGCGATTTGGGCGCCGACGAGCAGGCGGCGTCCGGAGGCTCTCGCGACGCCACCAGTCGCGCGCGCACTGCCCGCCGAGAGCACCGGCGCGAGCGGAGCGCCACGCGCATGGACGGCGGCGGCAATGCCGAAGAGCGTGCCGGCGACGAGCGCGCACGCCGCCGCGGCAAGCAACACCCGCCAGTCGACGGCGACGTCGTCGGCGCGCGGCAGTTGGCCCGGTACGAGAGCGAGCATCACGCGCGTCGCCAACGCCGCCACGGCCACTCCGCCCACGGCACCAAGCGCGGCGAGGAGCACGTTCTCGATCACCAATTGGCGGGCGAGACGCGCCCCGCCAGCGCCTAACGCGGTGCGCACTGCCAGCTCGCGCCGCCGGGCGCTCGTGCGCGCAATGAGCAGGTTGGCAACGTTCACGCAAGCGATCACGAGGACGAGCGCCACGGCACCGAGCAGAATGAGCAACGTACGCCTAACGGGCGCAGCGGCCTGGTCGGCGAGCGTGAACGCCCGCATGCCGATCTGCCCTTTCCCGCCGGCAAACTGCACATCGAGACGCTTTCCGAGGGCAGCCAGTTGGGCTTCGGCCGTGGCCGTCGTCGCGCCGTCACGCAGGCGCCCGACGGCGGCGAGGTTGAGCGTCCAGCGATTCTTCAGGTCATTGTCGCCGAACGCCAGCGGCGTCCACACATCGGTGCGTGTCGGAAACTGGAGCCCGCTCGGAAGCTCGGCGCCGCGTGGGAATGCAAAGCCTGGCGGCGCGACACCGATGACGGTGAAGCGCTCGCCACTGAGGGTGATGCGCTTGCCAAGGATCGACGGGGCACCCGCCCACCGCCGTCGCCAGAGCGCGTCGCTGATCAGCGCCACGTGTGCCGCCCCCGGCAATGCGTCGGCGTCGGTGAAGTCCCGTCCGATGGCCGGGCGTACGCCGAGGGTCGCGAGGAGGGTGGGCGAGGCCTTCACGCCGGCGACCTGCTCCGGCCGAATCCCTTCGCTGAGCGTGTACGGCCATGACCGAAATGCCGCGGCCGACGCGAGCGCCGGGACTTCGTGCGTGACGTCGAGGTACGTCGGCGCCGAGAGTGGCAGCTGATTGCCAGTGCCATGCACGTCAGAACCCATCAACCAGATCATGACGAGGTGGCCGGGGTCGCGATACGGCAGTGGCCGGAGGAGCACGCCGGACACGATGGCGAAGACGGCCGCCGCGGCGCCGATGCCTAACGTGAGCGTGAGCGTGGAGGCGGCGGTAAACGCGGGCCGGCGCCAGAGCGAGCGCACGGCGACTTTGAGGTCCAGACCGATCCCTTGCAGCCAATCGCGGCGGGCGTGCTCGCGCGCGCGCATCGCGCGCTCGTCGCGACATTCCGCCTCGATGGCGGCGACATCGCCGAACGACGCGGCCGCGGCGCGCCGCGCCTCCTCTGGTGGCATGCCACGCTCGATGAATTCGCGCGTGCGCATCTCGAGGTGAAACCCGATCTCATCGGCGACGTCGCGCTTGCTATGGGTGAAGCGGAAGGATCTTCGCATGACGGTGTCTCCTTACGTCGACACGGCGAGGGCGCGATTGACGGCGCGCGTATGCTCGATCCAGCGCGACGTCTCGGCGCGGAGCTCGCGTCGTCCGGCGGTGGTGAGCGTGTAGTACTTGGCGTCACGCCCGGTTTCGCTACGTCGCCACTCCTCTTTCAGCAGCCCGCGACGCTCGAGGCGATGGAGTGCGGGATAGAGCACGCCCTCTTGGACGACAAGTACGTCGTCCGTGGTCTCGCGAATCCATCGGCCGATGGCGTAGCCGTGGCGAGGGCCCCAGCTGACGGCTTTGAGGACGAGGAGGTCGAGGGTGCCGGTGTAGAGATTCGATCCAGCCATAGTCCGGTCCTAAGGCATTGGTGACATAGGTATACCGGCGAACAAGGCATATGTCAACTAGGGTGACGCGAAGCGGTCGGACCGTGGGGCGAAGGGAGCCGGCCGGAAAGAGGGCGAAAACAGCGGACCGAAAACAACGGGCCGAAACCAACGGACCGGGAAGACCGGGCCGAGAAGACCAGACCCGATCGTCCTCCCGTTCCCCCCCGCGATCGCGAAGCTCGCGATGTTGATGATCACACTGGTCGATCGATTCGCGGCCGCCGTGCCGGCGGGGACGGCGCGGAATTGGTAGGTGCCTGGCGTGATGGTCGTCAGGTACGCTGACGCCGCTTGGTAGGCGAGGCCGGCCACCGTCGGCGTTGCCGTCGCGAGATCCGCGTTAGGCGCGGTGATGAATATGTCAATGGCGCCGGCGGTCGGGCTCATGTTCACCACGCGCACTCGCGTCGCGGGCGCGGTCAAGGCCGGGTTCGCGTCGGTGATCACGAACGACGTCACGGCCGCGCCGCCCGTGCCGCCGATTGCGAAGACGCTGCGGTCCTCCGCCGTACCGATCGTCACCGTGAAGCTCGCAACGGTCACGGTCGTGTCGGCCGTCTTCTTGAGCACGAGCGAGCGGTCCCCGGTGAGGATCGCCGAGTAATTGGCGGTGTTCGGCGCGGGAAGACTCGACGGCGTCGTGCCGGTGTAGCCCAGATTGACGCCGAACGGCACCTTCTCGAGGATCGCGTTCACGGGATTGCGCGCCGGATCGGTGATCAGGTTCACGAACCGGATCCGTCCCGTCGACCCCGATGGTTGGAGGCCGGTAGGTGCTTCCTTTGTGCCGCACGCTAAGGTCGCGGCGGCCAGCACGCCGAGTGCGAGGCGCGACGTCGCGCGCCTAACGGCCAGCCGGCTCAAATATGTCAGCGAAGAGATCATTGGCGTCGTTCTCAAGTCGTCGGACAGCTGGCAGGATATGACCCGGGCTCCGTCGGATCGGGGAGCGCCGTGAATGTCGCGTTCGGATTGGCATTGCGATCACCGACGGCGTACGGCAGCCAGCAACGCTGACCGGAGACCGGTACTCCTGGTGACGCAACCGGTCCGAGAATCGCGCCGAGCCGGCGCGTGTCCTCCCACCGCTGCCCCGTCCCGAACAGCTCGTAGCGCCGCTGAGCGTAGATCTCCGTGATCAGCTCCGGTTGCGTGAGCTGCGCGCCTAACGCGGGCAGACATGCTTTCGGGTCATCGAGGCCGCGCCCGCCCGGACAGTCAGTGCGGACGGAGTCGAGCGCCGCCTGCGACGCAGCGAGCTGATTCTGCCGAGCCAGCGCCTCGGCCTTGATGAGCAGCGCCTCGTCAGGCATGTACACCGGGAGCGGCGCCTGTGGATTGGCGTAGCGTGCCCACGGATCGAGCAGCGCGCCGACACGGCCGCTGAGCGTCGTCGACGGCGTCACGAAGTACTGCCAGCGCAGGTCCTGCGCCTGCATCGAGGTGCGATATTGTCGACGCGGCGCGATGCCGTTGGTGCCGCCGGTGACGTTCGCGTAGAAGTTCACCGTCGGCGAGGGGAAGGTGAGCACGGAGAGCGCCGCCGTCCCGCTGCGGGCGACGTTGTTCGCGGCCGCGAGGGCCGTCGCGTCATCGTTCGCCATCCGCGCATAACGAGCGCGGAAGAGCTGAATGATATTGGACAAACTGACGCCGGGCGTGAGAATGTTCGCATTAAAGAACGTGCTCGGCGGCGTCCCGGCAATTTCGGCCGCTGCCGAGTCGATCAGTGCACGGATGTAGGGCAGCGCCACTGACCGGCCAACGTACGTCGGCGCGGTGACATTGTAGGTATTGATCGGGATCTTCTGGTACGACTGGATCCCTTCGCCTAACGCTTCGGCCTTGAGCGCGTACGCCAGGGCGCGGATGCCGCTGCGCGTGCCAGGCTCGAACTGCGACCCGAGCGCCACCGAGCCGGCGAGCAGATCGTCGGCAGTACGCACCGTGCGATAGATCGAGTTGAAGACGTTGTCGGCGATGCCAGTGCCGCTCGGTACCGCGCCCTGCTCGGCGTCGCTGATCGAGACGAGGGCCGCGCTCGTCGACGCAAACTCGTCGGTCACGAGACCGGCCATGTAGGCGAAGTTTCCGTATGACGTCGCGAACCGGCCCTGCAGACCGGTGGCGAGCGCGATGACGCCGTCGACTTGCGTCGTCACCTCACCCTGCGTCGGCTGGTTGGGATTCTGGAGGTCGAGCGTGCACGCCGTCAGCGCGGCCGCCGCCGTGAGCGCGGCGACGATCACCGCACGCTGTTTCATCATCCGCATGTGAGTCTTCAGATCAGAACGTGAACCGCGCGCTCAACGACCACGTGCGCGGAATGGGATAGCCACCGAAATCGAAGCCGCGATCCGCGGCCGTCGTCTGCACCGAGCCGACACCGCCGGCGTTCGTGCCGAACAGATTGATCTCCGGATCGTAGCCGCTGTACTTCGTCCAGACGTACAGGTTGCGGCCGGACAGCGTGAGATCGACACCGTCTTTGAAGTAGCGCCGCACTTGCGGCGCATTGAGCGTGTAGCTCGCCGCCAGCTCACGCAGCTTCACGAACGTACCGTCCTCGATCCAATACTCGAAGATGCCCTGCGTACGGGCGTTGAAGCCTGGGGACAGCTTACGCGGATCCCCATAAGGCAGCAATTCACGCTCGTACGAACGTGAATTGCTGGCAATGCCCGCGTTCTGCGCGCGCGTCGAGAGGTTCATGATCTGGTTGCCGAACACGCCGTCGAGCAGCGCGCGCAGACGTACCTTCCGCGCCAGTATCACTTCATTCAAGAACGAGCCGGTCCACTTCGGGTTCGGGTCGCCGATGATCTTGTTGAGCGAATCGTTACAGGTGCCGTGACTCAACGCCTCACGCGCGGCGAGCGTCGCGCCCATGTCGACGGCCTGGTTGCTGCGACGATACCGGCCTAACGAATCCAGGAGGAGCGCTCCCGTCACGCAATCGCGTGCCGCGTACGAGCCATAGAAAACGCCGGCCGGGTGACCAGCTCGTATGCGATTCGGGTAACCCCCAGCTGACTGAAAGTCCTGGATGCTCAGGCTCTCGACCAGGTTCTTATTGTGCGCGTACGTGATCGTCGACGACCAGTTGACACTTGGCCGATCGACGTTCGTGGTGTGCAGCAGCAGCTCGATGCCCTTGTTGGACATCGAGCCGATCGGCGCGAATTGACGCGAGAAGCCCGTGCTCGTCGGCAGCGGCTTGAAGAAGAGCAGGTCGGAGACGAGCCGGTTGTAGTAGGTCACTTCGGCGGACGCGCGGCCGTCCAAGAAGCCGACGTCGCTGCCGACTTCCCACTCCCGTGCTCTCTCGTTCTTGAGATTCGGGTTTCCGAACGTCACGTCGTTCACGAAGCCCGGCCGGCCCGCGAAGGGCAATTGTGTGAACGTGATGAACTGGGAGTACGCGTTGACGATGCTCGGCTGGCTCCCGGCCCAGCCTAACGCGGAACGCACGCGCAGGCTGTTCAGCAGGCCGGCTTTATTCTCGACGGCTACGTAGGAGGCGGACAGCTTGGGGAACGCCTGCCACCGCTCCGACGGCGCGAAGGTCGACGACGCATCATAGCGAACGCCACCGGTCAAAAAGAGCTTGTTGCGCCAGGCGACTTCTTGTTGCCCATAGAAGCCTAACGTGCGCAGCTCGACGTCCGTCTGGGCTGCCGAGAAGACGGAGCCCGCGCTCACCAGGTCACCGACAGGCGCGAGTCCGTTCGCGGTGGCGCTGGTCATGCGCACTCGCTGCGCGGTGTAATTCACGCCGGCGGTCGTACGCAAATCGAACGGACCGATCGGGCTCCACGTGTAGCTCGACACGCCGTCCTGGTTGATGACGCGTGATGCTTGGAAGACGGACTGTGAGCGACCCGTCGCGAGCGGCGCCGTGCCGAGCACGGCGTTCCGGGGCACGAATTGACGTTGCTCGAAGCCGGTGTTGTCGAGACCTAACGTATAGTCGAACAGCAGATGCGTGAGCGGCGTCCACGTCAACTTCGTCGATCCGATGAAGCGCTCGATCGTCTGCGGATTGCGGATGCGATCGATCGCCAGGAGCGGATTCGTGCCTAACGAAGGAGGCAAGGGGTAGACGCCGTTGACGGGACGGAAGTCGACGCTCGTCGGCGCGAAGAAGAGCGACCCCATGATCCCGTAGTCGTTCTGCCCACCGAATGCCTGCAGCTCGTTCTGCGTATTGATGTAGTTCGCGCTCACGTTGCCGATGAGCCGGGACGCGAGCTGCTGCTGCAGATTCAGGCGCGCACCAGCGCGCTTCGAGGAGGTCGATCGCATGATCCCCTCCTCGTCCATGTAGTTGCCGCTGATGTAGTAGCGGGTCTGATCGTTTCCACCCTCGACCGTCAGGTTCTGCTCACTCGCCGGCGCGCGGTGGAAGATGTTGTCTTGATAGTTGAACCGATTGACGGGGAGTCCATTCTCGTTGAACGGATAGAAATTGAAGGGTTGTTGTTCCCGAAGCTGGCTCTCGGAGAAGCGCGTCGACGCCGTGTAATGCGCCTTACCGATGGTTCCGCGCTTCGTGAAGATCTGAACGACGCCATTGTTTGCGCGCGAGCCGTACAGCGCGGCCGCGGCCGCGCCGCGCGTCACCTCGATGTGCTCGATGTCGTCGGGGTTGAGATCGGCAAGCCGGTTCTGCGGATTGGCCCGCGTGCCGAGATCGGCGAGCTGCGCCGATCCGTTATCGACGATCACCCCGTCGACGATGTAGAGCGGGTCGGAGCCGGAGATGAAGGAGTTCACACCGCGGAGCCGCACGGAGATCCCGCCGCCGCCTGGGCTGCCGGAGTTCTGCGTGATCTGCGCGCCCGGCACCTTTCCTTGCATCGCCTGATCGATCGTGCTCGCCTGGGCGCGACCAATGAGCGCCGAGTCCACGGTGGCGATGCTCGTTCCGACGGCGCGCTTCTCGGTCGCGGTGCCGGTGCCGGTGACGACGACCTCACTGAGGTTCACGGCGCTGACGTTGAGGACGATGGTACCGAGGTCATTGTCGCCGGCGTTGACGGTGATCGTCTTCTCGACTGGCTGATAGCCGATGCGCCGCGCCTCGACGGTGCGCGGTCCTGTAGGAACGGAGAGGAGGGTGAATTCACCTTGCTGGCCGGTGAGGACGCCAAAGCGTGTCCCGGCGATGGTGACTTGCGCTTCGGGAATGCCTCGCCCGGATACGCCATCCGTGACGTGACCGCGGATGGTGCCGGTCGTGACCTGGGCGGAAAGGCTCGAAGGATTTGTCAGAACGAATGGAACGGCGAGCGCAAGCAGCAACGCGCCGCGTCGGAGGGAGCTGGAGGGCATGCGGGAGCTCCGGTGGCCGGAACATGAGAGGAGGGACTGTCACGACCGGTCATGGCCGGTCGGCCGTAAGAATAGCGTCGCGTGCGGA